>CAIVZW010000529.1 GCA_903910495.1 uncultured beta proteobacterium | reverse complement strand
TTCGATCTTGGAGAGGTCAAGGATGTCGTTGATGATCGACAGCAGGTGCTTGGCGGACATGTCGATCTTGTCGAGGCGGTCGGCCTGCTTGGGGGTGACACCTTCAAGCTTGAGGATGTTCGCCATGCCGATGATGCCACTCAACGGGGTGCGGATCTCATGGCTCATGTTGGCTAGAAAGGCGCTCTTGGCAATGTTGGCGGTTTCAGCCTCTCTCTTGTCTTTACGCAGTTGTGTTTCGTTCAACTGGCGGGCGGATAATTCACGTTGCAGCCTCTGGCGGAAAATCAAATTGTTCGCTTTAAGGATGAGCGGAATTCGCCGGAAGGGCCTGCAAAGAAAGTCATCCGCCCCCAATCCAAGGCATTCCTCTTCCGCCACCTCACTGCTGTTTCCGGTGATGACGATTACTGGAATAGCCTGCATTAGCGAATCGCCACGCATGTGACGCAAGACTTCACGACCATCCATCCGGGGCATCATCATGTCAAGGAGAACTATTTCCGGTGTTTCATCGCTCCTAAGCAACTGAATCGCTTCCTCCCCGTCTTGCGCTTCTATCGTACGAAAGTCGTCTCCCATAATGATAGAGACATATCTTCTGTTGTCGGCGTTGTCGTCAACAATCAACGCCAGCGGCTTGGTCATCGTGTCAATCATTGCATGCATGGTTTATCCGGTGGTGATCGCGGGTGCGCCGCTGGCCAGGGCACGTTGCTTGGCCTGACGCTGATCGGCGTTGTGCCACAGGTCCTGGCCGATTGCTTTGCGATTGGCCCCGCGCATGGGCTCGGTAAAAAGGCTCAGCACATTCAGAAACTGGCGACTTGGTTTCATGGCGCGCAGACGTTCTGACATGGCAACACGCGGAGGATTATCGCCGTGCGGAGAGGCTATACCGTGTGGGAGCGAGCGCTTAAGCATAATGAAATATCAAATTCGCGCCCAGATGTCGAGCAGAACTATTTATAGTTAAATATCACATAATTGTTATATCAGAAGTAAATATAACGAAATAAGTATAAATAAGCAATAACGCGGATCAAGCGCCGGGACCGACTACTTGGTGTTGTTCCCGTTGGGAGCATAGATGGAACGATGCTAGCGCAAAGCCTTATCCACCACTTCAAACACATCGCGCGAAAGCCCGGGCTGCTGCCTGAGTGATTCCAGCGCCGCCTGCGCATGCCTCTGGCGTACGGCAGCGAAGCGTTGCCAGCGGTCGAAGCAGCGTGCCAGCCGCGCGGCGACTTGTGCATTGATCGGGTCAAGCGCGGCAATCTGTCCGGCCAGGAAACGGTATCCGGCGCCGTCTGCCGCATGAAAATGGCGATGATTGGCGCCAAAGGCCCGCAGCAGGGCATACACCTTGTTGGGATTGCGCCGGTCGAAGGCCGCATGCTGCGTCAGGCTTTCCACCCGCGCCAGCGTGCCGGGAAGACGGCTGCCGGCCTGAACCGCGAGCCACTTGTCGACCACCAGCGCTTCGTTCTGCCAGCGTTCGTAGAAAGCAGCCAGCGCTTGTTCGCCCTGCCCGCCCGAGCCATTGGCCAGCACCGACAGTGCGGCGAACTGGTCGGTCATGTTGTCGGCACTGGCGAACTGCTGCATGGCCACGACGCGCTGTTCGTCCGAATCGAGCTCGTTCAGATAGCCCAGACACAGATTGCGCAGACGACGACGGGCAGCCTGTTGCGTCTGCGGCTGATAGGTGACGGTTGGTGCCAGCGCGGCGTACATCCGGGCGAAATCACGCTCCAGACCGGTTGCCAGATAGCGGGCCAGGCCACATCTGGCCAAGTGCAGCGCTTCCGGGTCAACCACCTCCATCTGCTCGGCCAGCGTGGCTTCGCCGGGCAAGGTCAGCGCCTCGGCGATGAAAGCCGGATCGCTGGCACTGAGCAGAACCTTGCGTGCCGCATCGAGCACGCTGCCCGGCCATGCAAGCGGTTCAGCACGGCCAAGGCTGGCGGCGGCCTTGAGAATCAGTTGGCCGAAGAGGCGCTGCCCGGCTTCCCAGCGGTTGAAGGGGTCGCTGTCATGCGCCAGCAGATGGGCGAGTTCGGCTTCCGTATAGGCACACTCGAGCACGACCGGTGCCGAGAAATTGCGCAGCAGCGAGGGCACCGGCGCGACCGGGACGTTGTCGAAGACGAAGGTCTGCTCCACTTCGGTCAGGTGCAGGACGCGCGTCGTCGCCCCGTTGCCCAGGTCCAGATCGCCGCCTTCGGGTCCGACCAGACCGACGGCAATGGGAATCAGGTAAGGCGCTTTTTCGGCTTGCCCCGCTGACGGCGCGCAGCCTTGCGCCAGCGTCAGGGTGTAGCGTCGGGCAGCGGCGTTGTACGCGCCGTGAGCGGTCACTTTCGGCGTACCAGCCTGCCGGTACCAGGTCATGAATTGCGTAAAATCAAAACCGGACGCATCGGCCATGGCCGCGACGAAATCGTCGCAGGTCACCGCCTGCCCGTCATGGCGCGCGAAGTACAGATCCATGCCGCGCCGGAAGGCATCCCTGCCGATCAGCGTATGCATCATGCGCACGACTTCGGCGCCTTTTTCATAGACGGTTGCCGTGTAGAAATTGTTTATTTCCAGATAGCTCGCCGGACGCACCGGATGCGCCATCGGGCCGGCATCCTCGGGGAACTGGGCGGCACGCAGCCCGCGCACCTCGCGAATGCGCGCCGTCTCGCGGCTGTGCGTGTCGGCGCCGAATTCCTGATCGCGGAAGACGGTCAGGCCTTCCTTCAAGGAGAGCTGGAACCAGTCGCGGCAGGTCACACGGTTGCCGGTCCAGTTGTGGAAGTATTCGTGCGCGACGACGCGGTCGATGTTCTCGAAATCGACATCGGTCGCCACGTCGGCACGCGCCAGCACGTACTTGGTGTTGAAGATGTTGAGTCCCTTGTTCTCCATGGCGCCCATATTGAAATCGCCGACGGCGACGATCATGTAGTGGTCGAGGTCGCATTCGAGGCCGAAACGTTCCTCGTCCCAGCGCATCGCCTTCCTGAGCGCGGCCATGGCGTGCGCGCACTGGTCGAGCTTGCCCGGTTCGACGTAGATGGCGAGTTGTACGTCGCGGCCGGACGCGCTGCGGTAGGTGTCGCGCAGCACATCGAGCTTGCCGGCAACCAGGGCAAAGAGATAGCAAGGTTTCCTGAACGGGTCTTCCCAGGTGGCGTAATGGCGGCCTTGCGCCTCGTCGCCGCTGCTCACGGGGTTGCCGTTGGAGAGCAGGAATGGGAATTCTGCCTTGTCGGCATGGATAGTAACGGTATAGCGCGCCATCACGTCCGGCCGGTCGATGAACCAGGTGATGCGGCGAAAGCCCTGCGGCTCGCACTGGGTAAAGTAGCCGTCGCGGCTGCGATAGAGGCCGGAAAGTTGGGTATTCTTATCCGGCTGGATACGCACCCGTGTTTCCAGCGTAAAGCGTTCAGGCAGATCCTTCAGTACAAGACGGTTCTCACTGAGACTATAGGCCTGCGCCGGCAACAGGCGGCCATCAAGGCTAAGCGACAGGGTTTCCAGATCCTCGCCATCGAGCAGCAGCGGGAGGTCAGCGCCAACGGCCGGATTTCGCTGGCAGTCCATGGTGGCCGTAACCAACGTTGCTTGCGGGTGAATATCGACGTCCAGATGAATGCTGTTCACCAGGTACGATGGCGGAGTGTAGTCCTCGAGAAGAACGGGAAGCGGGACAGGCATATCATTTTGCATAAGGGTTTGTTCCGGGTGACGGTCAGCCGCGATGATAACGGAGAAGTCTGTGCACAGGCACAGTGCAGAACGATACGACAGCGGGCGCCGAACTTTTACTGCAAGCTGCTGACAAAGAGGGGCAGACAAACAAATGCAAGCCCGACAGGCGATCCGCCTCGAGGATCATTCAACCAAGATACTGGAAGGAATCAACATGGCAAACACAGTCACACTCGGCGGTAACCCGGTTCAGGTGGCAGGCACTTTCCCCGGCAAGGGTCAGACGGCTCCGGCGTTGTCGCTGGTCGGCAACGACCTGGCCGACGTCACGCTGGAAAAATTTTCCGGCAAGCGCAAGGTGCTGAACATCTTCCCGAGCATCGATACGCCGACCTGCGCCACCTCGGTGCGCAAATTCAACAAGAGTGCGAACGAGCTTTCCAATACGGTTGTCCTGTGCATTTCAGCCGATCTGCCGTTTGCGCAAAAGCGTTTCTGCGGAGCGGAAGGCCTGGACAACGTGGTGACGCTGTCGACCATGCGTGGCGCCGAATTCCTCCAGGCTTACGGTGTGGCGCTGACGAGCGGCCCGCTGGCCGGGGTTGCGGCACGTGCTGTCGTTGTCCTCGACGAGAAAAACAAGGTGCTGCACAGCGAACTGGTTGCCGAAATCAAGACCGAGCCGGACTACACTGCGGCACTGAAGGTACTGGCCTGAGCCTGGGTTGGCGTTTGCTGATAGTTATTGCTTCGTCCCTATGAAGTATGAAACTTCCGTCATACCGGCGAAGGCCGGTATCCCGGTTTTTAGGACACAAACTGGATCCCGGCACCCCAAGCACTTCCTGCGGGGCGCTTTCGCCGGGACGACACTTCAATGAAACGAAAGTGACTTGCTGCTATAGTCATTTTGTGCTACTGTCATGACTGCAGACACATGACTAGGGGCATAACATGCGAGAAAATCAGGTTTCCAAATCCGAGTTCAAAGCAAAAGCTCTTGAATTCTTCCGGCAGGTTGAATCTTCCGGTGAAAGTGTAGTTATCACTGACCATGGCAAGCCCGCCCTTGAAGTCAGGCCATACCGCGGCGCTGACCGCAATCCTTTTGATGTTCTGCGAGGGTCCGTGCTGTTCTATGACGATCCGATGGCTCCGGTCGACGTAGAGTGGGAGGCCGCGCAGTGATTGTTCTGGATACACATACGCTGGTCTGGTGGGTGACTGGCGACGTAGCCCTGAGCAAGAAGGCGAAGACTGCTATTGATCGTGAGCTTAACGGGGGGCAGATCATCGTCTCCGCGATTTCCGCATGGGAGATCGCAATGCTCGTGGAGCGAGAGAGGCTGGTGCTCTCCATGGATGTTGAGAACTGGCTTGCCACAGTAGCCAAAATTGACGCGGTGCGTTTCATCCCCCTGGACGTTGAAATTGCGTTGAAGTCTGTAGATTTGCCCGGATCTTTCCATAAAGACCCGGCTGATAGGATGATCGTAGCTACGGCCCGTAAGCTAGCAGTACCTCTCGTAACTAAAGACGAGAAAATTCGTGCGTACGCACACGTCAAAACGATTTGGTGATCGAGGAAACAACCTGCCCACATGATTGGCCAAGGGCAGTTCCAGGCGTCCGCCCACAGTTAAATCCGGGAACGGCGCTGGCGCGTCAAGCCAACGGAATCTGGCCCTGCCCTTCTGCGCTGGAGGCCCAGGTTCTGTAAACCCGCAGGGCCACATGCGCATCATTGGCGGCATAAAGCTGCTGGCGTTCGGTCAGGCGCAGGCTGGCCCAGTTGCTGGTCCCGGTTTTCTTGGACTTCTGGAACCGCTCGCCGAAGAAGTGCGCCACGGCGACTTTCGCCCCCACCGTTCCGCGATGGCCTTTTCCGCGCAGGACTTCGCCCAGATCGAGGACCCTGTTCAGGTCGATGCCCAGCCTCGATTTCAGGGCGCTGCGGTCATTGCCCAGGCCAAAGCCGACCTTCAGCAGGCGCGGCGATTCCAGAATGACTTTCAACACGTCGCTGGCATTCGACCGGGAAACCGGGAACAGGTAGGCGCGCTCTTCGGTGGCCAACTGGATCAGGTGCGGGCCGGTCGAAACCTCGCCTTTGAGGAAGGTCGGTTTCGATTCCGTATCAAAGCCGATGGCATCGGTCGCCATCAGCGCTGCGAAGGCCTCGGCAGCCTCTGCATCCGAAGTTACCAGGGTGATCTCGGCCAGCGAAATGCCAAGGTAGTCGGGCAGTTCGGCGGCATTCAGCGACGCCTTGTTGAGCACGACGTCGCTCAACTCGATTCTCCGCGACACACCGCCATGGTCTTGCGCAGCCAGTCGCCGATGGCGGCAATCTCCTCAGGACAGACCGAGTGCGACATCGGGTAGTCGTGCCACTCAAGCGGGTAGCCGTGTTGCAGCAGCAGATTCCTGGCCGCTACGCCCAGTGAAAAGGACACCAGATCATCGCTGGTGCCGTGGGCGGCGAAAATCGGAGTGGCCTTGTTGGCCTCGGTGGTTTCGGCGGTCAGCACCCCGGGGTTCGGGATGTAGCATGAAAGCGCGATGGCACCGGCCAGTTTCTCCGGGTGCGTCAGCACAGTGGCGTAGGCAATGGCGCCGCCCTGCGAAAAACCGGCGATGAAGATTCGATGGCACGCTATGCCGCGCCGGATTTCGCGGGCAATCAGACGGCGGATCGCCTGCCGTGACTCAGCGATCCCCGCGTCGTCGATCTGCCGGCTGTCGCTGTCGAGCGAAATGATGTCGTACCACGCGCGCATCATGTAGCCGCCGTTGCAACTCACCTTGATCATCGGCGCATGCGGAAAGACGAAACGCACGGCGTAATCCTCCAGCCCCAGTTCCGGCACGATGAACTCAAAATCGGAGCCGTCGGCACCGAGGCCATGCATCCAGATGACCGTAAACTGCGGGTTTTCGGCCGTTTCAACTTCGATGGCAGGCAAGACTTCGTCCATTGAAACCTCCTATGTGCAGGGCAAGCGGATCAGTCCGGACATTATGGCAGAGCCTGGCTCTTCCCGCGTTCACAGGGACTCGAATGGAGAGAATTTCGTTCAGGCTTGCCAGTTCGCTGTCGCGCCGCTACTGTTTCAGGCCTGACCACTGCCCGCGACCCGCCATGAGCCTGCAAACCGTACGCGACTTCTTTTCCGCCCGCCATCTGGACATGACTATCATCGAACTCGACGTCAGCACGGCCACCGTGGCCCTGGCCGCCGAAGCGCACGGCGTCGAGCCCGGCCGCATTGCCAAGACGCTGGTGTTTGGCCTGAATGACGGCCGCGTCATCCTGCTGGTAGCGCGCGGCGATACGCGTATCGAACACCGGAAATTCAAGGATGCTTTCGGCAAGGGCAAGATGTTGCCCCTGGAAGAAGTGGTCGAACTGACCGGTCATCCGGTCGGCGGTGTCTGCCCGTTCGGCCTGGCGCAGCCGCTGCCGGTTTATCTGGACATATCCCTGCTCGATTTCGACGAAGTCCTGCCCGCCGCCGGGGCAATCCACAGTGCGGTACGCATCAGCCCGGCGCAGATGGCCGAAGTGACGGAAGGCCAGTGGGTGGATGTCTGTCAGGTATAAGCTTTCTCCCGGTGACACACGTCAGTGCTACCATGTTTTTTAATCAGGAAGCCGAGCTGCTTCTCAATAGATTCAGATCAAAGTATAATTTTTCTTGTGAATACATCCAATAACTTATAGATCATGTCGATTTTGCTGGCTTGGCTAGGAAACTCTGACTTGCGCGCATCTGAATCGTCGATTGTCGATGACTTGGGGCCGATTCTGGGCGCGCTCAAGGCCATGCCGTTCTCATCGGTACACTTGCTATCCGACCACGGCAAGCAAATCACAGAAGCCTATGCCCGGTGGCTACGCAAGCAGATGGATTGCTCTGTCACGCCACATCTGATCAAACTCACCAGCCCCACAAGTTTCGAAGAGATATACCGGGCCGCCGATCATCTCGCTCAGGAAACCAATGCCGCAGAACCATCCAGCGCACTGACCTTCCATCTCAGCCCTGGCACCCCTGCCATGGCTGCTGTC
>CAIVZW010000528.1 GCA_903910495.1 uncultured beta proteobacterium | reverse complement strand
ATGAAACAATTCTTTGATGAAGAGAATGACGTACACAACCTGGGCCAGAATCAGGCCCAGATACAAAGGGAGCTGCATCCAGCGTGAGCTGAATATCACCCAGGATAGCGGGTGTAGTTTGGGGGCGGTTGTGGGATGCACAGATATCCTTTAACGAAGTCAGACTCCAGTGTAGTTGTCGCGTTGTTAACCGGAGATTAACAGGCGGCCACTCGTCGAGGATCCGCCCTTAGCTCAGCCGGAGCAAATTGCGTGAAGTCCGTGCTTACGGTATTGCCAGACAAAGGGGAATTCGATGCTTATGCCTTCCGTTTCCTGAAGTACACTTTGAGCAGTTCCATGGCAACCGGAGAAGCGAAGAAGAACGGCAACATGAGCAGCCAGTCGTCCATGCCCAGCGGTACGGTATCAAAGAATGGCCTGAGAAAAGGCACATAGACCACCATCAGAACCAGCAGGAAGGACACGCCAACGGCCCAGATCATCCAGCGGTTGGAAAACACGCCGATGGAAAACACGCTGTGATACTCGGATCGGGCGGTAAATGCACGGATAAGCTCCGAGCTGCAAAGGGTAACGAAGGCAATGGTCTGGGCAGCCATCAACTGATCAGGATAGCGCTGCAAGGCCAGGTAGAAGACAGAAAGAATGGCCACTGCATCGACCACGCCAACAACACCAATTCCGATCGCCATATCCCGAGTGATAACAGGCTCTTTCGGTGATCTCGGCGGGTGATTCATGATGTCGGGATCGCCTTTTTCCAGTCCGAGAGCGAGGGCTGGCGCACCATCACTGACCAGGTTCAGCCACAGCAGTTGAACCGGCCGCAAGGGGATGGGCAGGCCCACCAGCATGGCAGAAAATATGATGAGGATTTCTCCAACATTGCAGGCAAGCAGGAAATAGACGAACTTGCGGATGTTGGAATAGATAATCCGCCCTTGTTCGATGGCGGCGACGATGCTGGCGAAATTATCGTCGGTGAGGACCATATCTGCCGTCTGCTTGGCCACATCCGTGCCGGTAATACCCATGGCGATACCGATATTCGCCCGTTTCAGAGCCGGAGCATCGTTGACACCGTCACCGGTCATCGCCACGACGTGGCCACGCGTCTTCAGGGCATCGACAATCCTTGTCTTGTGCTGCGGTGAAACCCGACAGCACACGTCGAGCCTGTCGACCCGGGTCACCAGTTCCTCATCGCTGATTTTTTCGATTTCCGGCCCGGTCAGCACCAGTCCGCCTGGAGTCAGCAGACCGATATCACGGGCGATGGCCTCGGCCGTGTCCTTGTAATCACCGGTCACCATGACGCACTTGAGGCCAGCACTACGAGCCACCTTCAAGGCTTCGACCACCTCGGGGCGCGGTGGGTCGATCATGCCGAGCAAGCCGATGAAGACGAGATTCCTTTCGACGCTATCCGGGCTTATGGTGTCCGGCATTTCCTGCAACGGGCGATAGGCTACGGCAAGGACGCGCAGCGCGTTGCTGGCCATGTCGTGGTTCTGCTCGAGTATCTCCTCGCGCATGTTCTGCGTCAGGTCAATAGCCTTGCCGCATTGCAGCTTTTCAGCGCAGAGCCCAAGGATGACGTCGGGCGCGCCCTTGACGAAAGCAATGAAGGGTGGAGAGCCAATACCGGAGAAGACCTTCTGGGCATTAGCCCCGTCCGCCCGGTGAATCGTGGCCATGCGCTTTCGGTCGGAATCGAAGGGAATCTCCTGCAGGCGCGGCAGTGATTGCTCCAGTTCGACACGTTGATACCCGCTCTTCGCGGCGGCAACGACCATGGCGCCTTCCGTGGGATCGCCGATGATTCGCCACGAGTTATTTCCTGCTTCGTCCCTTTTCTCCTCCAGTTTCGCGTCGTTACAGACCAGTGCGCCCTGCAGCAACAGGGTCACGTCGGGATCGGTGCGCGGCTCGAAGAATTCAGT
>CAIVZW010000527.1 GCA_903910495.1 uncultured beta proteobacterium | reverse complement strand
CCTTTTTAAGGATCCAGACCTCGTCATCCATGCGGACGGGGACGGCGCAGCGGCCCAGAACATCCTGGTTGATGGCAATCAGCTCCGGGTTGCATAGCAGCCCGCGGGTAAAATCGTCAATCGCCCCCATGTCGCCGGAGAAGAAGAGCGGGCAGGCCATGAGACACCAGAGCGACATGTAGCTGTATTGCTCGTTGGGCGTGAGTTTGACCGGAGCGGGCGGGCTGGCCTTGTCGAAGGGCGAGACCCACTTGCCAAGGATCAGGTAGTCGGGGTCGTTCCATGAGGAGGGGCCGTTGTGCTCGCGGATCTTGATCGTTCGGCGGGCGATCTCGTAAATCCCGTTTTTCATGATCGTGTGGCCGAGATCACCACCCACCCGCCACGATTGGCCGACCTCGGCGCCCCATTTCCAAACCTCCGCCATGCCGTATTGACAGAGGTTGAGTTGGATGTCGCGCTTCTGCCGCGCCAGGAATGAGGCGATCAATCGGTAGGGTGCCTGATGGGCGGTATGGGTCTTCTGGTCTCGCGGCAGGGCATTGAAAACCTCGCCGTATTTGCACCAGTCGTATTTCAGCAGATCGAAGCCCCAGTCCGCGTAGGTCTTCACATCGATCTCCTCGTGGCCGTAGCTACCCTCGAACTGCTGGCAAGTGCGCGGGCCGGGCGAGGAGTAGATGCCAGCCTTCAAGCCCAGTGCATGGATGAAACCGGTCAATGCCTGCATGTCAGGAAAGTTCTTGTTAGGAAGGATCCGGCCGTCGGCGTCGCGCACCACGCCCACAACCGCATCGATGTCGAGTCCGGTGCTTGCAGTCTTGTTCTTCTTGTCGATGCTTTGCTGGACGAATTCGGGGGCGATGCGCATCCAACAATCGTCGATGCTGACATACGAATACCCAACATCGGCCATGCCGCTGGCCACCATGGTTTCCGCGGCCGTGCGAATTTTGGCGTCGGTGATGAAATGATAGTGGGTATACCAGTGGTTCCAGCCCATCGGCGGAGTCAGGGCGAATTTGTCGCCGACGACGAATGTCAGCTTGCGCTCGTCCTTGCCGTGGTCGCTCTCCGCCAGAAAGGTCACGCCATAGCGACCCACGCTTGCGGGCGCGTGGCCGGTAACGACACCCTGCGCATGGTCGATGCGGAGGGTATCCGGCAGGTCTTTCGCAGTGAAGCGGATCGGACGGCTGCCAGTGGTCGGGATCCGGTAGATGACGGGACTACCAGGGCGCACGCCATAGACTTCTGGCCCGTTGATCGCCGGAGCCGGGCCCGAAGGCGGCGTGAGGATCTGCGTGCCATGGACCCGCGCGTCGTAGGTTTCGGCACGCGCGGATACAGCCAAGCAGGGCAGTGCGAGACACACGGCCATGAGATTGCCTAGAAATTGCATTTGATGGATACGGTTGAGAAAACTGATTTTATTAACCGATAAGAAATTGGTTGTTTTTAGCCATAGCCCCCTCTCGCCGGACTCGCCGCGATGCGGTTAAGTCCGTGACAGGCCGGTTCCTCGCCACGCCTATGTGCCAAAATAAGTTGAACCTTTGCTCAAATGCTTGCGGCAATAGTCCTCGTTGAGTTCAATTCCAAATCCGGGCTTGTGATTGAGCACAAGATAGCCATTCTGGTACAGCGAGCCCTCGTGTTGGATGACATTGTCTGCACAGGCGCTCTCCAGGGCCACGAACTTGTGAATCGTTGCGCAGGCATGGGCTTGGGCATACGTACCTATCGGCGAGCACATGTTGTGGCAAAGCGTATCCATGCCATACAACTCGCCCAAATCGGCAACCCGCTTGAGCTCCGAAAGTCCGCCGCAGTACTGTGCGTCCGGTTCGATGATGGTACACATCCGCTTCTCTATCATCTCGTGAAAACTCTTCCGTGTCAGCATCTGCTCAAGGGCCACGATGGGAATCTTGCCGGCGGCGGTCACTCGCTGATAGTGCGCAAGGTTTGCCTCGTACCGCATTGGGTCCTCAATGAACCAAAGGTTGAGATCTTCGGTCATCGCGATAAACCTATCCGTCTGTTCGGAATTCATGCGCCAATGAAATTCCACGCCGAGCAGCATATCGGGACCCACATCCGCTCGGATCGCCT
>CAIVZW010000526.1 GCA_903910495.1 uncultured beta proteobacterium | reverse complement strand
TTCTATCTCGGAGGCGGCCTGTTCGCCAACTTCTGGAAAAGCCACCAGCCCTACACGCTGACCAGCAAATCTCTGGAGATCTACCACTGGAGAAATGGCACCTACCGTGACGCAGAGGGCAATCTGAAAATGGACGAATCCGTTGTCGAAGACCGGGTTCATGCCTCAATGAGCAATCCTGAGGAAGTGCAGGCAATTCTTGCACAAATGATGCGACTGCGAGAACCCGGTGGGGTCTATGTGGCGGGAGGATGCATTGACACCTCGCGCGAATATCCCAGGTCGGTATGCCCGCGTTCGACGGGGCTGGCGCTGCCGGACGCCTGAGCCGGGCAGGCCGTCGCAGCAACGTAGTGCGAACGACCTAAGGAAACGCTGAATTCCAAATCCGTCATTCCGGCGAAAGCCGGAATCCAGAAGAATCAACGAACTGGACCCCGGCTTTCGCCGGGGTGACGCCCCGAAGGCAACGGGGCCTTGGGCTCAAGTCCTCCTGGGGGACGAATAAATCAGCCTTTCTCTAAGCTCCGAAAATCAGGGCGAAAAAAAACCCCGCTCAATCAGCAAGGTTTTTATTTCGCGCAGAAACCCTGGCGAATCACTTCAGCTTGGTTTCCTTGTAAGCCACGTGCTTGCGCGCTTTGGGATCATATTTCATCATCTCCAGCTTCTCGGGCTTGGTTTTCTTGTTCTTGGTGGTGGTATAGAAATGCCCCGTACCCGCACTTGATTCCAGTTTGATCTTTTCACGCATGGCTGCAGCTCCTTGTCAGATCTCGCCGCGGGCGCGCAAGTCAGCGAGCACGACGTCGATGCCGTTCTTGTCGATAGTGCGCAGGCCCGCGTTGGATACGCGCAGACGCACCCAGTGGTTTTCGCTTTCAACCCAGAAACGCCGGTATTGCAGATTCGGGAGGAAGCGGCGCTTCGTTCTATTGTTGGCATGGGAAACATTGTTCCCGACCATCGGGCCTTTACCCGTTACTTGGCAGACACGCGCCATGATTGTTGCTCCAGTTGATCTTGGGAAGAAAGGCGGCGATTTTAGCCTAAACAGCCGGGGTATTTCAAGCTATTTCTGTTATTTCCATTACAGCAATCCACGTTCGGCGAACGACAGGGGTTGAGACTGCCCGGCCACAATGAAGTGATCAAGCACCCGGACATCGACCAAAGCCAGAGCCTGCCTGAGTTCCCGGGTCAAAAACTCATCGGCTGCCGAAGGCTCGGCGACACCCGAGGGATGATTGTGCGCCAGAACGACTGCGGCCGCATTATGCCACAAAGCCTTCTTGACGACCTCACGCGGATAGACGCTGGTTTGCGTCAGCGTTCCCCGGAATAGCTCTTCGCCGGCGATCAGGCGGTTCTGTGCATCCAGCCAGATGGCAAAGAACACTTCATGGGGCAAACCAGCCAGATGCAGGCGCAAATAATCGCGGATGGCCCCCGGCGTGGAAAAGGCACCGGACTGCTTCATGTTTTCAGCCAAAGCTCGCCGTGACATCTCCAGAACCGCCTGCAACTGAGCGTATTTGGCGGCCCCCATGCCGTGAATCGTCGAAAACTCGTCCCGAGTCGCCGCAAACAGACGATTCAGGCTACCAAAATGCCGAATCAACTCACGCGCCAGATCAACCGCGCTCTTGCCCTTCATGCCAACGCGCAGAAAAATCGCCAGCAGCTCGGCATCGGAAAGGGCTGCAGCACCCTGTGCCAACAAGCGTTCGCGCGGGCGCTCGTCCTCAGGCCAGTCAGTAATTGCCATGCGCCAATCTCGGTTAGAATGTTTATCTGGCATTTTAACCAAGCTTTCGGGTGATTCACATGGAATTGACGGGAAAACGCATTGCCCTCGGTGTCACCGGCGGCATCGCCGCCTACAAGGCCGCTGAACTGGTTCGCCTGCTGATCAAGCAGGGCGCTACTGTGCATGTCGCCATGACCGAGGCCGCCACCCATTTTGTCACAGCGGTCACTTTCCAGGCGCTCTCGGGCAACCCCGTATTTACCGACCAGTGGGATCCGCGCGTCGCCAACAACATGGCACACATTGATCTCTCGCGTGAAGCCGACGTCCTGCTGATCGCTCCGGCCTCGGCTGATTTTATCGCCAAGCTGGCCAACGGGCTGGCCAATGATCTTCTGAGCACGCTGGCACTGGCACGCGACTGCCCGCTGCTGGTCGCGCCGGCGATGAACCGCCAGATGTGGGAAAACGCGGCGACGCAACGCAACATCGCCACCCTGCGCGGTGATGGCATCGTCCTTCTCGGCCCCGACAGCGGTGAGCAAGCCTGCGGCGAGACCGGCCTTGGCCGCATGCTCGAAGCGGAAGAGATCGTGGCCGAACTGATCGCCCACTTCCAGCCCAAACTGCTGGCCGGAAAAAATGTCCTGCTGACCGCCGGCCCGACCTTCGAAGCCATCGACCCGGTACGCGGCATCACCAATCTGTCGAGCGGCAAGATGGGCTTTGCCGTGGCGCGCGCCGCTCAGGAAGCCGGCGCCGTGGTCACGCTGGTGTGCGGACCGGTCAGCCAGCCTACGCCACACGGGGTAACGCGCATCAACGTCACCAGCGCCCTGGAAATGCACGCGGAAGTCATGCGCCGTGCTGCTGGGCAGGATGTATTCATCGGCGTCGCTGCGGTTGCCGATTACCGCCCCAAGGTCTTTGCCGAACACAAGATCAAGAAGGATGGCCACATCGCATCGCCCATCGAACTCGTTCAGAACCCGGACATTCTGGCCGACGTCGCCGCCCTGCCCGCGCCCCCGTTCTGCGTTGGCTTCGCGGCAGAGAGCCGGAATCTGGTGGAGTACGCACAAAAAAAACGCACCGCGAAGAAGCTTCCGCTGATCGTCGGCAACCTGATTCAGGATGGCTTCGGGGGTGACGAAAACACTCTGGTTCTGTTCGATGAGAGCGGCGAGACGGCGTTGCCGTCCGGCCAGAAAATTGATCTGGCCAGAGCCCTCGTGAAGCAAATTGCCCAACGGCTTGCCGGGCGCTGATGAACAGCGCACAGGACGATTACGTTCAGGACAAAACCCGCCACATCGTCGGGCGCGCTGCATTGAGGCGTGCCAGCGCAATGGTTCAGCACTGGCGCGTTAAAGAGCGCGAGAACGCCCGGCTGGCGAAGCGATTGACGATCGGCCTGCTGATCCTCGCCCTCGCCTGCGCCTCTCTATTCTTTCTTATCTGACAGGAACACCCATGCACCGAGTTGACGTCCGCATCCTTGACCCGCGTCTGAAAGACAGTCCGCCACATTACGCCACGCCCGGCTCGGCCGGCCTCGATCTGCGCGCCTGCATTGAAGCACCGGTCAAGATTCATCCCGGCGATACCCTGCTGATTCCGACCGGCATCGCCATCCATCTCGCCGACCCCGGCCTGGCCGCAATGATCCTGCCGCGCTCGGGTCTTGGACACAAGCACGGCATCGTGCTCGGCAATCTGGTGGGCTTGATCGACTCCGACTACCAGGGTGAAATCATGGTATCGACCTGGAATCGCGGCAAGGAAAGTTTCACGCTCAACCCGCTCGAACGACTGGCGCAACTCGTCGTCGTTCCGGTGATGCAGGTTGCATTTGATGTGGTCGACGAGTTTGACGCCAGCACACGCGGTGCCGGCGGGTTTGGCAGTACCGGAAAGTCCTGAGCGCCAACCCGGCCATGGCTCACCAGCAAATCATCGAAATCTCGACTCGCGGCCGTGGCACGACGGAGATAACGGATGAGGTGTCAGGAATTGTCCTGACTACACGTATCGAAACGGGTTTAGTCAACATCTTTGTCCAGCATACGAGTTGCTCGGTCATCCTGACCGAGAACGCCGACCCGTCAGTACGCCACGACCTTGAGACACTGGCGCAGCGCTGGGCACCCGACGGCGACCGCGCCTATCGCCATGACGACGAGGGCGATGACGACATGGCCGCTCACGGCAGAAACATTGTGGCGGGTAGTTCAGTCACGGTGCCGGTAAGGGAAGGTGATCTGTTTCTGGGCACATGGCAGGGCATCTACTTATGGGAACACCGGTCGCACTCACAGCGCCGAAGACTTGTCGTGACCGTGATGGGCTGACTACTCAAACCAGTAATTTCACCGGGATCAGGCCGCGCAACGCGTTAGCCATATGGATCGCCGGCGCGTTGAGCAGATCGTCCTTCCTCAGCACGCTTTCGACAGCTCGCCCCGATTGCAACAGATGCTGGCGCATCACGCCCGGTAGCAAGCCGCAGGATAGCAATGGGGTCAGCAGTTTGCCCTCACGTTCAACGAAAACATTGCTACGCGCGCCCTCACAGACCTCACCCCGCGAGTTGAAAAAGATCGCGTCGAACACCTCCGGTGTTTCGACAAGCCGGGCCAGCGCCTCGTTGTAACGGCTTCGTGCGGTCGTCTTGTGGCGCAGCAGATAATCGTCTTCGTCCAAGGCTTCGTCCGCTAGAACCACCGTCCAGATTCGCTCGTCGTCGTTCATTTCGCTCGCGACGATGCGGAATTTTCCATCATGCGCAACGCTTAAACGAACACGAAAAATACCGCTTGTGCACGCCGATGACTGTTCTGCCAGAGCCGCAGAAAGAGCCGGCATATCGCAGGTAAAACCGAGGGCGCGTGCCGAAGCCTCAAGCCTCTTCATGTGCAAGGACAATAGTGGGCACTCACCGTTTTCAATCCGCATCGTTTCGATCAACTCGAAACCGGGATCAAAGCCGGTAAGGAAACGGGCTTTCAGGAGACATTCGGCATACTCCTTGGCCGGGTCGGCATCTATGACAATACCGCTTCCGACGCCGAGTCGCGCGCGCCCATCCCGGGCAAGCTCCAGAGTACGAATGGCCACATTGAAACGGCAATCACCGCCCGGTGCCAGCCAGCCCAGCGCACCAGTGTACAGACCCCGCGGCAGGTGTTCCAATTCCGAAATGCACTGCATGGCCCGAATCTTCGGTGCGCCGGTAATCGAACCGCAGGGGAACAATGCGCGGAACAGGTCAAACAACCGCACATCGGGCAAGTCGGCGGAAATAGTAGAGACAACTTGCCACAGAGTTGGATAAGCTTCAGCCACGCAAAGCGATTCGACACGCATCTTTCCAGGCCGGGCCAGGCGCCCCAGATCGTTGCGCAGAAGATCGACAATCATGATGTTCTCGGCGCGTTCCTTCTCCGACGCCAGCAACGCGCTACGCCTTGCCTCATCGTCTTCTGGCACGGAACCGCGGGCTGCAGTCCCCTTCATCGGTCGCGTCACGACACGATCGCCGACACGTTCGAAAAACAATTCGGGTGAAAAAGAAAGCAGTGTTTCGTCCGCGATTGAAATGAAAGCTCCGTAGCGTACCGGCTGGCGTTCACGCAAACGGGCGTAAAGTGCCAGCGGATGACCGAACACGCTGAATTCGAGCGGAAACGTCAGGTTGATCTGGTAACAATCGCCCTTTCTAATCCAGCGCTGGATCTGCTCGACCTTTGATGCATAGTCAGCAGCATCCAGCTCGGGACTGACGTTCGCCACGCCAACAACCCGATCATGCCCAGATACAAGCGCCAAACGCGCTTCAAGGAAAGCGTCTAGCGCCTGCGCATCGAGTCCTTGTCCCTGGCCAAACACCCAGCCACGCAATTGTGGGCGACTCGAGTCAATTTGCAGGATCGCCGGCTCGAAACAGGCACCAAGCGCATAGTCAGCCGCGAGCACCAGCCATTCACCCTGAGCCGAAGCCTCCTCGAGAGCCTCGAATACGGTTTCAAGACTAGCGATGTTTCCGCTATTCCCTTCGAAATGAATGACTCGACGATAGTCCGACAACAGAAGGCCGCCACCATCGTCGCCATCAAACAGTGCGAATGGTCGATCAACCATGATCATGGCTGGAGTTGAAGGCAATAGATGCGGCAGAAAGCTAACTTACTTGCGCCTGAAATAGAACTCGAAGACCTGATCGGACTCGGCATTGGACAATAACTGGTTCCCGGTCTGCCTGGCAAAAGCCTGAAAATCCTTGGCCGCACCCGGATCAGTGGCCAGAACACGCAATATCTGGCCCGAAGCCATCTCGGATAGCGCCTTTTTAGTGCGCAGGATCGGCAGTGGGCAGTTCAGCCCCTTGACGTCAAGTTCTCGATCAAATTGCATGATCAGATCCGGAGTAATTAGAGTTGTGCATGCTAACCACCATTCCTTTTCAGCCGGGATTCTTCGGTCTGCAACTTGCGTAACTCGCGCAGACGGGCGTCAACAGCAGATTGCTCGTAGAAATTGCCATCGCTCGCTTGCTGGGCAAACTGCAACTGTTCAACCGCCTGCCCAAGCTGCCCAAGCAGCAAATAGGACTCCGCTTGCGCCCGGTGCTGCTGCAAACGCTTTCCCATGGCCGAATAGGTTTTCGCCTGCAGAGCGTAGAGCTTGTAATCGGAAAAGTTGAGTTGCAACTGCGATTCCAGGAATGGCAAGGCCTGATCATACTGCCGTCCGGCGAAAAGCGACTCGGCGTAGCCATAAACGAGAGCCTTCGACTGAGGGAAACGCTGCAAGGCATCGCGATAAATGGCCTGGGCCGCCGGCAAATCGCCGAGGCTGGTTCTGATTTCGGCGGCCAGTCCGGCAATGATCGGCGATGCCACCTTGAGCGCCCTGATCCCTTCAATTGCACGTTGTGCCGCCGGAGCGTCCTTGCTTCTCATCAGGGCAAAGACAAGGCCATAGTTGGCAGCCGTCTGCGAGACATATTTTCTTTCGCGCAACTGAGTTTCGAACTCCGTGACCGCTTCGCGCGGTGTTCCTATCTGCGCGCGCAGTTTTGCACGCACGAGGTGGAAATCAAGACTGCTGACCACTTGCCGATAGGGTGAATCCTGTGCCCGATTCTGCATATCGGAAATCCGCTCGCCCGTCAGCGGATGCGAACGCAAATAAACCGGAGCGTTATTCTCGTAAAGGCGGCCCGCTTTTTGCAATCGCTCGAAGAAATCGCCCATGCCGCGCACATCAAAGCCCGCTTTTTCGAGCGATTGATAGCCCATGCGATCGGCTTCACGTTCGAAATCGCGGGTATAAGCCAATTGTGCCTGTACGACTCCGGCTTGAGCCGAAGTCATGGTCGCGGCAGCCACCGACGAATTGGAGCGGGCGGCAAGTATGCCAATGGCCATGGCAATCATGCTCGGAAGCGTATTCTGTTTCTCCTTGGCGATCTGGCGTGCCAGATGATTCTGGGTGACGTGGGCAATTTCGTGGGCGAGCACACCAGCCAACTCGGACTCGGACTGTGCCGTGAGAATAGTGCCAGTATTCATGCCGATAAAGCCGCCAAACATGGCAAAGGCGTTTACGGTGTTGTCACGAATGGCAAAGAAGTGGAAGTCACCGGTCGGATTTGCACTGGATCCGACAAGACCAGCACCAAGACGATTGAGATAATCGTTGATTTCGGGATCATCGACATAACTGGGCTCACGCAGACGAATCTCATTCATGATGCTCTCGCCTATCTTGCGTTCGATCTGTGGCGAGAGTTCTGCACGTGCCGATTCTCCAAGATCGGGGAGGTCGTCAGCCAGCGCAGTGGTAGAGCCGTTGATGGCAACGGCCAGCACCAGCGCAAGTCGCAGGAGAGATTTGAAATAGTAGGGTTTCACAATGTGCAGTTCATGTGCTGTACAACATTGCACAATGATACCGGACTCTCCCGCTCAATTTGTTTCAAGTTGTATCTTGCAAAATGAGGGCGAAAAAAAACCCGCCGAGGCGGGTTCTTTTAAGCGCTTCTGAAAATCAGGCACGCCCAATATTCGATGCTTGCTTGCCTTTAGGACCCTGCGTCACATCGAAGGTGACCTTCTCGCCCTCTTTGAGGGTCTTGAAACCGCCCATGGTTATCGCCGAGAAATGCGCGAAAAGATCTTCGCTGCCATCATCCGGAGTAATAAAACCGAAACCCTTGGCGTCATTGAACCACTTAACTGTACCTGTTGCCATATTGCTACTTCCTTGAAAAGAGACTAGATCCGGGCATCGCCCGACTTGCATGTTTTTGAAATTCAACTATTACCTGAACCAAAACATGGAGTCTTTGTACGCTAGTTATAGCGGATGCGTCAAGAATTTTTAATCGACTCTGCTGCAGAAGTGTGGTTTATGTGTAAAAAGTCGCAATCAGTGTGGCAAACAGTAGGGGGTTTTGCACATTTGAAAAGACTGGTTAGAATTGGCTTATGGCAAAACAGCACCAGGAAAACACGGTATTAGAGGCTAAACGCAGCAAACTCGCGCCTCCGCCGCTATATATAGTCGTGCTGCTCAACGACGACTTCACGCCGATGGATTTCGTTATTCTTGTACTAGAGAGATATTTTTCCATGAATCGAGAACAAGCGACGCAAATCATGCTCAAAGTACACATGGAAGGACGTGGCATTTGCGGGGTTTATCCACGCGATGTTGCCGCCACCAAGGTTGAGCAGGTAGCGGCCTTTGCACGTGATAACCAGCATCCGCTGGCGTGCGTCATGGAGGAGAACTGAATGATTGCGCAAGAACTCGAAGTCAGCTTACATATGGCCTTTGTCGAAGCACGGCAGAAACGGCATGAATTCATCACTGTCGAGCACCTTCTGCTTGCCCTGCTCGATAACCCGTCAGCGGCAGAGACCTTGCGCGCCTGTGGCGGAAACATCGAACAGTTACGCCGAGACCTGATCAAGTTCATTGGCGAGCACACGCCCAGGGTTGATGGCGATGAGGATATCGACACCCAGCCGACACTCGGTTTCCAGCGCGTAATCCAGCGCGCCATTCTGCATGTCCAGTCTTCCGGCAAGAAAGAAGTCAATGGCGCCAATGTGCTGGTCGCCATTTTTGGCGAGAAAGATTCACACGCCGTGTACTATCTGCAAAAGCAGGGGATTACCCGGCTCGACGTGGTCAATTTCATCTCCCATGGAATAAGCAAGGTTCCCCGGAGCACGCCTCGCAGCGAGAATGAGCTTGAAACCGATGGCGAGACGCAAAATGTGGCCGGACCGCTGGAAAGTTACACGATCAATCTTAACGCACTGGCTCTTCAAGGCAAGATCGATCCACTGATCGGACGCGATAGTGAGTTGGAGCGTGTTATTCAGACCCTGTGCCGCCGGCGCAAGAATAATCCGCTACTGGTTGGCGAAGCCGGCGTCGGCAAGACGGCGATTGCGGAAGGACTCGCGCGCCGGATCGTTGAAAATGAAGTCCCTGAAATCCTCGCCCAAGCCAACATCTACGCCCTTGACATGGGCGCCCTGCTGGCCGGAACCAAGTACCGTGGTGATTTTGAGCAGCGCCTGAAGGCGGTCATCAAGCAGTTAAGCGAAAACCCGCAGGCGATCCTGTTCATCGATGAAATCCATACGCTGATCGGCGCCGGCTCGGCTTCGGGCGGCACTCTGGACGCCTCCAACCTGCTCAAGCCGGCCCTCTCCAATGGCCAGCTCAAATGTATCGGTGCCACCACCTACAACGAGTACCGGGGCATTTTCGAGAAGGATCATGCACTCTCCCGGCGCTTCCAGAAAATCGATGTAAGCGAGCCTTCCATTGCCGATACCGTCGAAATTCTCAAGGGACTGAAATCGCGCTTTGAATCGCACCACGGTATCAAGTATTCCGTTGCCGCACTGACTTCGGCGGTCGATCTTTCGGTACGCTTCATCACCGATCGCCATCTGCCCGACAAGGCCATCGACGTTATCGACGAGGCCGGTGCTGCACAGCGAATCCTGCCCAAATCGAAGCAGAAAAAAGTCATTGGCAAGCAGGACATCGAAGAGATTGTCGCCAAGATCGCTCGCGTTCCATCAACTCAGGTTTCGTCGGATGACCGCAGTGCTCTGAAGAATCTTGACCGTGACCTGAAGGCCGTTGTTTTCGGTCAGGATGTCGCCATCGACGCGCTGGCCAGGGCGATCAAAATGGCACGCTCCGGGCTGGGTACTCCCGGCAAGCCCATCGGCAACTTCCTTTTTTCCGGCCCGACCGGTGTCGGTAAAACCGAAGTCGCCAGACAACTCGCCTATTGCATGGGCATCGAACTCCTGCGTTTCGATATGTCGGAATACATGGAGCGCCATGCGGTCTCGCGGCTGATCGGTGCGCCGCCCGGTTATGTCGGCTTCGATCAGGGCGGTCAACTCACCGAGGCTGTAACCAAGAAGCCCTACTGTGTGCTTCTGCTCGACGAGATCGAGAAAGCGCATCCCGACATCTACAGCATCCTGCTGCAGGTCATGGATCATGGCACGCTGACCGACAACAACGGGCGCAAAGCCGATTTCCGAAACGTCGTCATCATCATGACGACCAATGCCGGCCAGGAATCCATTCACAAGACCAGCATGGGCTTTACTGAAGCCAAACAGGCCGGCGACGAGCTGGTCGAGATCAAGCGGCTTTTCTCGCCTGAGTTCCGCAACCGGCTGGATGCCACAATTTCCTTCAAGTCGCTCGACCATGAAGTCATCCTGCGCGTGGTCGACAAGTTCCTGATGCAGCTTGAAGAACAATTGCATGAAAAGAAGGTGGAGGCTGTATTTACTGAAGCCCTCAAGACGCATCTTGCCACCAAGGGCTTCGATCCGCTGATGGGCGCCCGGCCCATGTCAAGGCTGATACAGGACACGATCCGCTCGGCGCTGGCCGACGAACTGCTGTTCGGCAAGCTGGCCAACGGCGGGCACGTCACCATCGACATCGACGTTCATGGCAAAGTCATCCTGCTGTTCGCAGAGGAAGCCGAAACCGTCGTCTGATCACCCCCTCCCACACAGCGTCCATGCTTTCTGCATGGCTGCTGGCATTGCCTAAAGCGAGACCTGAGTTCCGAGTTCGACAACGCGATTGCTGGGGATCTTGTAGAAGCTGGTGGCGCTGCTGGAATTGCGGAACAGGGCGATGAAGAGTTTCTCCCGCCACAGGATCATGCTCGAAGCTACCATCTTCGGAATCAGCGTCGCCCGTCCCAGGAAGAACGAGGTCTCCATCATTTCTATGGGCAGGCCCTGGTGCGTACAGAAGCTCAACGCCAGCGGAATGTCGGGCTCGTCCATGAAACCGTATTGAACAACCACGCTGTAGAATTCTGCCTTCAGTTTGCGCACATCAACGCGGTCGATTTCCGGAACATAAGGTACATCGAAGACCTGCACCGCAACAATCAGCACCCGTTCATGCAGCACCTTGTTGTGCATCAGGTTGTGCAGCATCGCATTGGGCACATGCCCGATACTGGAGGTCATGAACACGGCGGTGCCGGGAACCCGCGTCGGCATCGAGACTTCCAGGGCGTCGATAAAAGTATTCAGTTCGATCGATTCGTCACTCAGCCGCTCGGAGAGCAACTGGCTGCCGCGCTTCCAGGTGCTCATCAGCAGGAATACGATTGCACCGACGAGCAGCGGGAACCAGCCGCCGTCCGGAATCTTGAGGATATTGGCGTAAAGAAAGGTCAGTTCAACCGAGAGGAAGCAGGCAAAGAGCGCCATCGCTCTTGCCCAGCCCCAACCCCAGCCCCTGGCGGCAACCACGGTGGCCAGGATCGAAGTGATCACCATGTCGCCGGTAACGGCAATGCCGTACGCTCCGGCCAGGTTGTTGGTCGACTGGAAGCCGAGAACCAGTGCGACGACGGCAAAGAAAAGACCCCAGTTGACGCCGGGAAGGTAGATCTGGCCCTGTTCCTTTTCCGAGGTGAATTTCACCTCAAAGCGGGGAACGAAGCCCAGTTGCATGGCCTGACGGGTGACCGAGAAAGCGCCCGAGATCACGGCCTGCGAGGCAATGACGGTGGCCGCCGTGGACAGTCCGACCAGCGGGTAGAGCGCCCATTCCGGAGCCAGGTGGTAAAAGGGGTTGTCGATGGCCGATGGGTCGGCCAGCAGCAGGGCGCCCTGACCGAAGTAGTTGAGGATCAGCGAGGGGATGACGAAACCGAACCAGGCCTGGCGGATCGGTTTGCTGCCGAAGTGGCCCATGTCGGCGTAGAGCGCTTCGGCGCCGGTGATAGACAGGACGACGGCGCCCATGGCGACGATGGACAGCGCCCGGTTTTCAATGAGAAAGCCCAGACCATAGGCAGGATTGAAGGCTTTGAGTACGCCGGGGTGGGCCATCAGGTTGGTCAGGCCGAGCACTGCCAGGGTGGAGAACCAGACCATCATGACCGGGCCGAACAAGGCGCCGACCGAGGCGGTTCCCCGTTTCTGGAAGAAGAATAGTCCGAACAGGACGAGCAGCGTCATCGGGATGATGTAGGGCCGGAAGGCGGGGGTGGCGACATCGAGCCCTTCGAGCGCCGAGAGGACGGAGATCGCCGGGGTGACCATGCCGTCTCCGTAGAACATGCCGGCGCCGAGCAGGCCGACGAGCATGATGGCCCGCTGGTGTTTGGGGTTGCCTTTGGCGTCGTGCAACGCCAGGGCGATGAGCGCCATAATGCCGCCCTCGCCGCGGTTGTCGGCGCGCATGATAAATACGACGTACTTGATCGAGACGATGATAATCAGCGACCACAGGATGAGCGAAAGGATGCCCAGGACGTTCTCGGGCGTCAGCGGGATCGGGTGATTCCCGGCAAATACTTCTTTCAGGGTGTATAACGGACTGGTGCCAATGTCACCATAAACCACGCCCAGCGCTGCCAGCGCCAAACCCGCCTGCTGCTTCTTGCCCAGCTTCGTTTCCTGATGCATCTGAACTCTCGGTTTCTTATGAGCCCGCCATTTTCGCCCAGAACACGAATTGCAGCAACCGCAAGCATTGTCCAATGGGGTATGTGTCTGTGCAAGACTTGTTAATTCAACGGAATTGAATCTGAACAGGTGTGGGGTTCTGCTCGTCCCAACTCGACTTGCAAAACACTGATGCTGATCTCGACAAAATATTTTGCGGCTCTCTCCTGGAAGCCTTAAGCTTCATTGACTGGGATCAGAGCTGCGGTAATACTTGAAGCACTGCCATCGAAACACAGATCCACAAGGATACTGACCATCACTCATCAGCTGGAAAGAAATAATCATGCAAAAACATTCACGGAAATATCTGCAACTGCTGTCAGAAAAATACCCCTCTATCCAGGCCGCATCCACGGCGATCATCAACTTAACAGCCCAGTTGCAACTGCCCAAGGGAACCGAGCACTTTCTTTCCGACATTCACGGTGAATACGAAGCCTTTCAGCACGTCGTCCGCAATGGTGCAGGATCGATATGGCGCAAGATCGACGAGATGTTCGCCAACACCTTGTCAAAATCGGAGCGACGGAATCTGGCAACGCTCATCTACTACCCGGAGCTGAAAACGCCAATGATGCTCCAGTCCGTTCCGGACAAGGATGAATGGAGCCGGCTGACGCTGGTTCGCCTGGTCAAATTCTGTCGCATGCTCAGCTCGAAGTACCGGCGCGAAACGGTCAGGAATTTTTTGCCGAAGCATGTCGCCGAGACCATCGAGGAATTGCTGTACGACCAGGAGGGGGTCGAACACAAGGCGGCTTATTACCAGAGCCAGATCGACACCATTGTGTCGACCGGCAGTGCCCAGTCGTTCATTACCTGCATCGCCGAACTGATTCGCCGGCTGGCGGTCGAAAAGCTGCACGTCATAGGCGACATCTATGATCGCGGCCCCGGCGCTCACCTCATTCTTGACGCACTGATGGAATACCACCAGGTAGACATCCAGTGGGGAAATCACGACATCCTGTGGATGGGCGCAGCGGCCGGCAGCGAGGCCTGTATTGCCAACGTCATCAGAACCTGCCTGCGTTACGGGAACATGGAAACGCTGGAAAACGGCTATGGCATCAGCCTCTTGCCTCTCGCCTCCTTCGCCCTCGAAACCTACAAGGACGATCCGTGCAAGCTGTTTATCCCCAAGGTTTCGGCAGATGGCAGCTTTACCAGCCAGGAAATCCGCCTGATGGCGCAAATGCAGAAGGCCATGACCATCCTGCAGCTCAAGCTGGAAAGCCAGGTCATCAAGAGACGTCCGCATTACCAGATGCAGGATCGCCTGCTTCTCGACAAGGTCAATTTCCCGCGCGGTACAATCGAACTGAACGGCATTGAATACCCGTTGCGCGACAAACTGTTCCCGACCATCGACGAAAAGCATCCCGACATGCTGACGGCCGAAGAACAGACCGTCATGGAAAAGCTGAAGCTCTCCTTTGCCAACAGCAAGAAACTCCAGCAGCACGTCCGCTTCCTCTACTCGATGGGCAGCCTTTACCTGATCCACGACGGCAATCTGCTCTACCATGGTTGCATCGCCATGAACGACGATGGCGAATTCAAATCCTTCAACGTCGACGGAAAATCCTTTGCCGGAAAGGAGTTTCTCGACCGCGTGGACCGTCTCGCACGGCAAGGTTACTTTGCCACGGACAAACCGACACAAAAGCAGTACGGCATGGATGCCATGTGGTTCTTGTGGTGTGCGCCGCAATCGCCACTGTTCGGCAAGGAAAAAATGGCCACCTTCGAGCGCTATTTCATCGCCGACAAGGTCACTCACGCCGAAAAACGCAATGCCTACTACACCTTCCGCGACACGGATGAAAGCGCCAGCAAGATACTGAGAGAATTTGGACTCAATCCGGATACTGGCCACATCATCAATGGGCACGTACCGGTCAAGGTTGCCAAGGGCGAACGCCCAATCAAGGCCAATGGCAAGTTGATCGTCATCGATGGTGGATTTTCCCGGGCCTACCAGCAGGAAACCGGGATTGCGGGATATACCCTGATTTCAAATTCACGCGGCTTGCTGCTCGCCGCGCATCAACCCTTCGAGTCCACCCAAAAAGCCGTATCCGAGGAAATTGACATCGATACCGAAACAGAAATAATCCACAGCCATCCGCTCAGGATGCGGGTGCGCGACACCGATCGGGGGCGAGAGATTCAGGGGCAAATAGACGAACTTCAAGCCCTGCTGCATGCTTATCGCGAAGGGCTGATCAAGGAACACAGCCTGGAGTAGGCGCACGAAAAAAACGGCCTCGAAC
>CAIVZW010000525.1 GCA_903910495.1 uncultured beta proteobacterium | reverse complement strand
CTCAACTGTTGGCAGACTGGTGATGAGTGGCTCGGGCAAGGCGCGCACCAGTTCGTACTCGGCAACGCCAATGGGTTTGTCTATACCTGACAGCGCGTATTCCGCCACCAGCCGGTTCTGGCTCTTGCACAGCAGCAAGCCGATAGTGGGTTTGTCATCGGGCGCCTTGATCTGAGCATCCACGGCAGACAGGTAGAAGTTCAACTGCCCGGCGTGTTCCGGCTTGAAGGCCGTGGCCTTGAGCTCCACCACCACGTAGCACTTCAAGCGCGTGTGATAGAAAAGCAGATCGATAAAGAACTCGTCACCCGCCACCTCCAGCCGATGTTGCCGTCCGATGAATGCGAAGCCAGTGCCCAGTTCCAGCAGGAAGCGGGTGATGTGCCGCACCAGTGCATTTTCGATCTCCCGCTCGTGGGCGTCATCGCCCAGCCCGAGAAAGTCGAACAGGTAGGGATCTTTCAGCGTCTCGTGCGCCAGCGCCGAATGCGGCGCTGGCAAACGGGCCTCGAAGTTGGTAATGGCTTGGCCCTGGCGCTCGTGAAGGCGGTTCTTGATTTGCAACTCCAGCGTGGTGCGCGACCAGCCATCATTACTGGCCTGCTGGGCATAGCACAGCCGCAACGCAGGGTCTTTCAGGCGCGTGAGCAGCAACACGTTTTGACCCCATGGCAATTGTCCAACGGCCTGTTGGACAATTTCGGCCTCGCTCCAGGCCTCGGCAAATGCCCGCATGTACATCAGGTTGGCGCGGGAAAAGCCCTTCATCTCAGGAAAGGCCTCGCGCAGATCGCTGGCCAGCCGGTCGATGACCTTGCTGCCCCAACCCTGACTGGCCTGCCGCTCCAGAATGTCACGGCCAATCTGCCAGTACAGACGCACCAGTTCCGCGTTAGCAGCAAGCACGGCTCGTTGTCGCGCCGCCGAGACCCTCGACTTGATGTCGGCCAACCAGTCAATGTAGCCGGCCGGTGTCGAGGGTAAATGCGGTGAGCTCATGGTGTAGTCTCCAACTGGACAGGCAGATTCAGCATCCGGGCCTGTTGCTTCATTTCGGCCAGCAGCTCCTTCATATGCCCCTCTCGCCACTTTGCAGTGAGCTGACCAGAAAAAGCGCGCGTCATCAAGGTATCCCAAAGCGAATCGAGTTTCCGACTTGCTACATCCAAAAAGTCATTCACTTTGCGCAGGTCAGATACTGAGCGAGCAAAGGCAAGTTGTTCAGCTTCCGCCGGTACCAATATTTCGACCGGATAAATCCTGCTTCCAGAAATAAGAGGCTGCCCCGCACGTCCGGCATACTGGTTCAGATTTGCCTGCTCCAATGCTGCGACCAAATACTGGTCTTCAATTGGCTCGAGTTTTTCCGAGACGTAAAGCGCGTTGTCTGTAATCCAAGAGTTCCGATCCGAATAGTGAACGGCTCCGCAGTACGCACCAACTCGTCCGAGAATAATTTTTGAATCCTCGAACATGTATTCGTCGTGAAATCCATTGATGCCATTTCCACCATAAACGGGGTATTTGCCGTCCTTTGCCATATCTTTAGCGGGAAGAAAATCTCCACTTCTAAATTTGACAAGCTTGCCAAGAGGTTCTTTTCGCAACCCCTTCGTATTCGTCGCTGGATCGCCGAACATCTCGATAAACAATGTCGGCAGAATGCGAGCAACCTTCGTGTCTGCTTCACGGCGCAATTTGCGCAGGCGGTCAGCTTCGTCGAGTAGGCCGACAATTTTCCGTTGCTCAGAGATTCCAATAAACGGGAGGGGAATCTTTTTCACGACATCACGAGTAACCCCTTTAATCGTGGCCCCCCTTTGGGCGGCAGTCAAAAGAGCATTACTACTTCTGATTGCGTACAGAACAAATTTAGAATTAAAGCAAGGCTTCGGGATAATTCCGGTGATGTCCTGGCTGATCGCAATATCTTTGTCAGCGAGGGCTATTTTGCCAACTCCCGTTCTAGTGACAAGCAACACCGCACCTTTGGGAACTATGTTGGTTGCGGAATTTTCTAGAGCGGATTCATGGATAAAGCGACGCCCAATATTGATACCACCATCACCAAAATCGGCGCCTGTGATCCACGGTATCTCACCGGCCCATAGGGCCGGATTCGATGTCGACGGAGTGCCTCCTGAAAGGAATTTTTCAGTGGCTTGTTCCAGTGTAATAGTCGGCCATTTCATTCCGCTAACTCCGCCAGTAGCTTTTCCAGCCCCGTCACCACTTGTCGGTACTCGGCTAGGACTTCAGCTACTAACTCGCATGGATTTTCGTCACTGCTTTTTTCAGTTACACGTGGCTTCCATTGCCCTGCACCCAAGCTGTAGTCGGCTTCCGTCAGCTTTTCCTTTGTTACCCACCAGCAAGTCGGTTCGTCACTGCCGTGAGGTAACAAGATGTTCGCTGCCAATCCGGGCGGGGTGGTATAACCACTGCCCTTATACGTCTTCCACCGCGTGATCAGGTCGGGGATATCGTTCCTTTCGGGCGTCTCGACGCGGCCGCCACCCGAAACCTTGTCCGGGTCGTAACCATCGTTGCGTACCTCGTAGAACCAGACCTTATCCAGCCGCTTGGCCGATTCAGAAGCCGGTTTGCGGAACACCAGCACGGCGGTCTTCACACCCGCATAGGGTTTGAAGACGCCAGCAGGCAGGCTGACCACGGCGAGCAAATCGAAATCGGTAAGTAATTTTTTGCGTAAATCAATGTGCGCGCCCGTGGAACCGAACAGCAGGCCCTCTGGTACCACCACCGCGCAGCGGCCGCCGGGTGCAAGATGCTGCATCATCAGCGACAGGAATAACAACTCGCTTTTCTTGGAACTGGTGGGTAGATCGGCGCGGATCGAGTCCTTCGGCAACTGCCCGGCGAAGGGTGGGTTGGCGAGGATGACCTTGTAGCGACGGCGAAGATCGTCTTCGGTGAGGCCTCCCATGTCGGAGAGCGAATTGGCGCGCTTGAGCTTGGCGTGACGGATGCCGTGCAGCACTAGATTCATCATGCTGATGCGCACCATCTGGCGCGACACATCCGTGCCAAACACGGAAGCCTCCAGCAGACTCCAATCGGGAATCTTCTCGCCCGCCCCTTTCCGGTAGGTTTGCAGCTTGGGCATGCTGGCCTGGAGATCGGCCAGCGACATGCCCTTTTTCTCTAGCCAGTCTTCGCCGTAGATCGGGTACTCGGAAATGTGGTCGGAATACTTGGCGAGCAGAAAGTCCACGGCATCGATAAGGAAGCCAGCCGTGCCGCAAGCGGGGTCGAACATCGAATCGCCGATGTCTGGGTCGAGCATCTCGACCATGAAGGCGCGGATCTGGCGCGGAGTGCGGAACTGGCCGTTGAGCGAGCTAGAGCCGAGATGGACGAGCAGGTATTCGAAGATGTCGCCCTTTACGTCCGGGCCGAGTTTGCGGAATTCGAAGCCGTCCAGTTCGTCGATGACCTGCTTGAGCACATTGGGGTCAACGATTTCAAGCACCGCATCGCGGAAGTACTCGGCTACCTCGGGTTCGTCTTTGGCGAGCGAGGCCATGTAGGGAAACACCTCATCACGGATGAAGTCGCGCAGTTCGACGCCGCTTTTGAAGCGCCAGTGGCTCCAGCGGTAGCGCTCGGACTGGGCGGGGTACAACAATTTGGTGTTGCCACCGGTTCCGCCAAGGCGAACACGCAGTTCGCGGTCGGATTCTTCTTCGTCGAGCAGTTTCAGGAAGATGAGATAGGAAATCTGCTCAATGTAGGTAACCGGGTTGGTCACGCCTCCCGCCCAGAGGGTGTTAGTGATGTGGTCGAGCTTGCGGCGCAATTGCTGATTCATGTTTTTGTCCTAATTCTTCAGGCCACCAGCACGGACTGATTAATTTCATCCATGACGGCACGGAGGCCTTGTTCGCCAAAGAGCTCGATACCGATGTTGGCGGCGTTGAGGATGGAAAGCGGCGGAGAAAACAGGTCATTCAGAGAGACCTTGCCTTTGACCAGGCCACGATTCTTGAGCAACGCGATGTATTGTGCTTGCTCCGGCGTGAGGTTCTTGGCGACCAGCCAGGCGCGGAAATTGTCTTCCACGCGCTCCTCGCGACTTTTGATCTTGAGCACCCCTAGGGCGTGGCGGATAAAGTCCACCAGATTGCCGCCCGGGTTGCGGTAGGCACGGCGCAGATTGTCCTCGTTGAAGTAGCGCTGCGGCTGATTCAAACGGTGAGCGAGATCATTTTCTTCCTGCTCGGACAAGGCTTCGCCCGCTTTTACCTTGGCGATGACGGGGTCACCATCGGCCTCTTGCCGAACGGTCTGCTCCCAGTCGGTCACATAATCGCGCTTGTCCACACGTTCGCCATCGGGGCCGATCTCGATGTAATGGACGGCATCCAGCCATTCGTCCTCAAGCCCTAACTCAATCAGCTCACGCGCGGTGTTGCCACCGGGCTGTTTGGGCTTGGTTGCATAGCCGCCACCGCCTGTGCCCGCAAAAATATCGGTATCGGAGTCGTTGAAGTACTCGTGGTTGCCGAAGAAGTCGTAAATGACAAACTTCTCTTTGCCAATATGGGGAGCGGTGCGGGTGCCACGGCCTCGCATCTGCTGGTACAGGATGGGGCTGCGCACGCGACGGCACATCACCAGATGCAGAATTTCGCGACAGTCAAAGCCGGTGTCGAGCATGCCGACGCTGACGGCGACCATAGGCAATTCTTCCTGCTTGAAGCGTCGGATCAAATCGTCGGCATTGGCGACGTCGGAGGTGATGACTTCTGCGTAATGCCCCTTGTGTTCGGGATGCAACTCGTTGAGGTAGTGCGTCAGGCGTGCGGCGTGATGTTTGCTGATGGCAAATACTACCGACTTGCCCGGGCCTTTCTTTTGCCCCGGTGCCAACTCTTTGTAGCTTTCCCAGGCAAGGCGGTCGAACTCCTCCATCATCAGGCGATTGCTCGCCTCGTTAGTCCATTTGCGTTCAAACTCAGCCGGGTCGTAGTGCTCCTCGTCGACATTTGCGCCTTCGGATACCAGCGAGGTAATGCCTGATGCGAATTTGTAGGGCGCGAGGAAGCCTTCCTTGAGCGCTTCCTGGATGGGGTAGGAATAGTCCGGCGTGTTGTCCTTACAGTGATAAAACTGGAAGGTGTTGCGTTCGATGTAAATGGCTGGCGTAGCTGTGAGGCCGATGTGGAAGGCATCAAAGTGAGCGAGCGCGGCTTGCCACGTGCCGTAGATGGATCGGTGGCATTCGTCCATTACCACCACGTCGAAATAGCCACTGGTGAATTCGTGATAGCGGCCGATCATGGTTTGCAACAGGCAGACTGTGATCTGCTTTTCCTGCTTGACCACGCCCGGCTTGAGCCAGTAGCTGGAATAGCCGGGCAGTAAATCCTGAATTG
>CAIVZW010000524.1 GCA_903910495.1 uncultured beta proteobacterium | reverse complement strand
TCAGGGTATGTGGAATTAATTTCATAGTGCAGTCCAGAAGACACGCAAAGTCTGCATCGGGATTACAGTGCTGCCAAGTTGCATTGCTTGCTCAGGCTATGTACATCTTACTCCTTGGTCAAGAGGAAAGCGGACTTCGAGTCAGGCGTGTTTCTGTTTGCATCCTTTTCGCGCCTCATTCGTCTACCCGTACAAGATCAGCCGTTTTTATTACTGGAGTCGTCCCTTGTCTGCACAATCTCAAGCAATTGCTTCCCCCGCGATGACCCGCTGGCTGGCCGTAATCGCGGTTTCGACGCTCGTCTGGTTCGCGCTCTACAGCTACCTGTCCGAGTTTGCCGATGCCGTCGTCGCCACGCTGCAACTCAGCCGTGATACCCATTTTGGCGAGGCAGTACATTTCTTCCTGTTCGATACGCCCAAGGTGCTGCTGCTCCTGACCGGCATTGTCTTTGTGATGGGCATCGTGCAGACCTTCTTTGCCCCGGAACGTACCCGGGCCTTGCTCTCGGGCAAGCGCGTCGGCGTTGGCAACGTGCTGGCCGCGTCGCTGGGCATCGTCACCCCATTCTGTTCGTGTTCGGCCGTCCCGCTGTTCATTGGTTTCCTGTCAGCCGGCGTGCCGCTGGGCGTGACCTTTTCCTTCCTGATCTCGGCGCCGATGGTCAATGAAGTGGCGCTGGTGCTGCTCTTTGGCATGTTCGGCTGGAAGGTGGCGGCGCTTTACCTCGGCATGGGACTGCTGGTCGCCATCGTGGCTGGTATCGTCATCGGCAAGCTCGGAATGGAGCGATTTCTCGAAGACTGGGTGCTGAAGATCCAGTCGGGGCAGGGTGTGGCACATGCCGACGAAAGTATGAACTGGGTTGAGCGTTTCGAGGCCGGCTGGGATCACGTCAAACAGATCGTCGGCAAGGTCTGGCCCTACATCCTGCTCGGCATCGGGCTGGGTGCAGCCATCCACGGCTATGTACCGGAGGACTTCATGGCCTCGTTCATGGGCAAGGATGTGTGGTGGGCCGTTCCGGCCGCCGTTGTGCTCGGCGTGCCGATGTACAGCAATGCAGCCGGCATCATCCCCATCGTTCAGGCGTTGATCGGCAAAGGCGCGGCACTGGGTACCGTGCTCGCCTTCATGATGGCGGTGATCGCGCTTTCCGCACCAGAGATGATCATCCTGCGCAAGGTACTCAAACCGACGCTGATCGCTACCTTCGCCGGTGTAGTGGCCACCGGCATTCTGCTGGTCGGTTATGTCTTCAACTGGGTGCTTTGAACCCGTTGCTCATTAAAGGAGAAGTCCATGAAAGAGGTCAAGGTTCTCGGCACCGGTTGTGCCAATTGCAAAAATACGCTGGCGCTGGTCGAGGCCGTCGCGCGCGAGAAGGGTGTGCAGATCGCCCTGGAGAAGATCGAGGATTTGCCGTCGATCATGAGCTATAACGTGATGTCGACGCCGGGCGTGGTGATCGACGGCGTGGTCGTGCATGCCGGTGGAGTTCCGGCGCGGAGCAAGGTCGAGAGTTGGTTCTAGGGCGCTTTTTCAGCGCGCTGGCGAGCCGGCGGCGGCCTTGCGCGGCAGGATGAGGGTTGCCGAGAGCCCGCCCTGCGGGCGGTTGGCGAGCAGCAGTTGGCCGCCGTGCATGAGCGCGATGTCGCTGACGATCGAAAGACCCAGGCCAACGCCACCGGTTTCGCGGCTGCGCGAGGCATCCGGCCGGTAATAGGGTTCGGTAACGCGGGTGAGTTCCGCCGGCGCAATGCCCGGTCCCTCGTCTTCGACCACCAGGCGCAGCGCATCGGCCGCATCTTCGATACGCAACTGTGCGCCATGGCCGTATTTGATGGCGTTGTCGATCAGGTTCTGCAGGGCGCGGCGCAATCCAGAAAGCCGGCCGTAGTAGGGCGCTTGCGCCAGGCCCTCGACGCTGATGGTCTTGCCGAGAACGGCCGCGTCTTCGGCCAGGCTTTGCAGCAGGGCGTTCATGTCGATCGGGCGTAGCGCTTCGCTGTCCTGAAGTCCGCGCAGATAATCCAGGGTGGCATCGATCATCGCCGCCATCGAATCCAGGTCGGCGGCCATCTGATCGCGCAATCGATCATCGGTGACCAATTCGGCACGCAGGCGCAAGCGGGTGAGCGGGGTGCGCAGATCATGCGAAACCGCCGCCAGAGCGCGCGCGCGCTCGTCGACCAGGCGCTTGATCCGTGCCTGCATGCGGTTGAATGCTTGCGCTGCGCGGCGGGTCTCGGTCGGGCCGTTTTCGGTGAGCGGTGGCGCATCGAGGTCATTGCCGAGCGTGTCGGCTGCGGCCGCGAGTTGTTGCAGAGGCCTTGTCACCTGGCGGACGGCGATCATCACCACGGCGGTGACCATGATCAGGGTAATCAACAATTGGGCGATCAGGTCATTGGGCAGGGCAGGGGTATCGGCCTCCTGTACGGCGGAGATTCTGATCCACTGACCGTCACGCAGGCGTACATCGAAACTGCGCGTCGGGTTGCCCCGTGGCGACATGCCGCCGGGGCCGCCATGCTGCATTCCGCCACCACCGCCGCCGACCGAGCGAATTTCACGCTCGCTGCCGAGCCGGGCACTGATTGAGGCCTGAATCTGCCCGCGTGGCGGGTTGGGTGAGACCTGATCGTCTCTGATCAGGGTGACGCGCAAATCGCCGGATTGCAAGGCCGAAAGCGAGGTACTGCGCCGCGACGGTTGGTCGGCTTCGAGCAGGCGAATCGCCTCGACCATGCGCTCGGCAAAATTCTGCCCCCGCGCCTGGGAAACGACCGTGGCGCGCTCTCCCCACTGCAGCCAGAGACTGGCCAACTGTGCCGCGAGCAGTCCGGCCAGCAGGATCAGCGCCACGCGGGCAAACAGGCTGGACGGAAAAGCGCGGAAGCTGCGCAGATTCAGGTGCATGTGTTGCGTACCTCGATGCTGGCGGCGAGTACGTAGCCTTCGCCGCGCACGGTCTTGATCAGAGCCGGTTCGCGACTGTCATCGCGCAGGCGCTGACGCAGCCGGCTGACCTGAACGTCAATGGCCCGGTCATACGCTTCGGCCTCGCGCCCCTGGATCATTTCGCTCAACTGGTCGCGATTGAGTACCCGGTTGGGATGGTCAAGCAGGATGCGCAGCAGGCGGTACTCACCGCCCGAGAGCGGGACCGCCACGCCGTCGGGCGCCGTCAGCAGGCGCGCCGCCGTATCCAGACACCAGCCGGCAAAATATAGACAGCGTGCCGTTTCGGGACGCAGGTTGGGCGGCAGCGCACGGGTCCGGCGCAGGATGCTCTTGATGCGGGCGAGCAACTCGCGTGGATTGAACGGCTTGACCAGATAGTCGTCGGCGCCCATTTCAATGCCCACGATGCGGTCCGTTTCCTCGCCGCGTGCGGTAAGCATCAGCACCGGGATGTTCGGCGTGGCTGACTTGGCACGCAGATCGCGGCACAGCGTAAGGCCATCGGTATCGGGCAGCATCAGGTCAAGGACGATCAGATCGATGACGTGCCGGTCGAGCGCCTGCCACATCTCGCGCCCATCGCGCGCGGCAACGGCTTCGAAAGCGTTGCGCGCCAGATAGTCGACGAGCAGACGGCGGATTTCCGGATCGTCGTCAACAATGAGAATGCAGTCGGTTTTATCCATGGGTGTCGGTGAAACAAATAGTCATTCCGGGCCTGACCCGGGATGACGGTTTAACCCAGATTGTTCACTAGGCAAGATTTGAGGCAATAATCCGTTCGTGGTGAGCTTGTCGAACCATGAACTGCCCTTCGACAGGCTCAGGGCGAACGGGTGTTGAGCTAATGGATAATCAGGGTTTAACTGAACTGTATTGGATTTGACTCTCTTTTGCACCCTTCCGGCGACATGTTTGTAACATACTGTAACGCAATACTGGTCTGCAACGCGGTGATACAAATCAGCCCGGCCATGCAACACGCCGCTTACATCCCTGAGCTTAAATAGGACACAAGGACGGACGGAAGGAAAACCGCCGCCCTGATCGAATTCAACAATTCAGGAGATTAAACATGAAAACCTCGATGAGCTACAAGAGTATCACTCTGATTGCGCTGTTTGCTGCGGCGCTGGCCGCGCCGGTTCTGGCACAACCCGGCCCGGGCACGGGCGGCGGCATGGGTCCAGGAATGGGTGGTGGAATGGGCATGCAGAACGCCGGACCGGGCGCAGGCATGGGACAGGGAGCAGGAATGGGCCAGGGCGGGCGCGGCGGCCGTGGAATGCGCTTTAACCAGAACAATACGCGGGGCTGGACGCTGATGACCCCTGATGAACGTACGGCATTCCAGAACAAGATGCGTGAAGTCAAAACCTACGACGAATGCAAGCTGACACAGACTGAACATCGAAGCGCCATGGAAACCCGTGCGAAGGAGAAGGGCGTCACCCTGCCAACGCCGCGCCAGAACGGTTGTGACCGCATGAAGGCCAGGGGCATCATCAAGTAAGCAAGGAGTAGGGTGCGCAAATTCCAGTTGCGCACGCGGAGAAATGGCTGAACCGTCGGGAGACGAAGGCTGAACGGCTTGTCGGGCTGAAGCCCGACCTACAGGAGTGGCTGAC
>CAIVZW010000523.1 GCA_903910495.1 uncultured beta proteobacterium | reverse complement strand
CCATCGGATCCTGCGGGAACTCGGAGCCCTTGTTCTTCTTATAGAACGCCTTGAACTGACCGCACAGCTCCTTGAGGCTCTCGGCCGGAATTTCCGGGTCATTCTTGATGCCGAGCTTTTTCTTCATCTCGTGCAGCATGTGCTCCATCGGCTCCTTAGACAGGCCCATGGCGGTCGTGGAATACATCTGGATGAAGCGGCGATAACTGTCGTATGCAAACCGCGGATTGCCGGTCTTGGCGGCCAAGCCTTCGACGGAGACGTCGTTGAGACCGAGGTTGAGAATCGTCTCGAGCATGCCCGGCATGGAGCGCGCAGCGCCGGAACGGACGGAGACCAGAAGAGGATCCTTCTTGTCGCCGAGTTTCTTGCCGGTGGACTTCTCAAGTTTGGTCACGGCCAGCTTGACTTCCTGTTCCAGCCCCTGCGGAAACTTCCGGCCGAGTTTGTAGTAAGCTTCACAGGTCTGGATCGTGACGGTAAAACCTGCGGGAACCGGCAGGCCAATGCTGGTCATCTCCATCAGGCCGATGCCCTTGCCGCCGAGGATGTTCTTGGTCAGGTTGGCCCCGGTGGCCTCCGCCTTGCCTTTTCCATAAGAAAACACATGCTTATCTGACATGATGCTGCTAACTCCTTGTTTGTAGTGAAAAGACCCGTGACCCTTGCGGGAGTGGTTGTAAACGGGACAAAATCAGGCCGAATGTATCGCTGCGGAAAATCAAAGTCAAGAAATGCAAACATGTTTTGACGAAAAATGTATTCGCGATCTGGCGGATTCAACGTCCATCCTGTGACAGGACTGGAGACCGGACTCGCCATACTTCTTGACGGGGATAGGGGAGTACAACTAACCTCCCGCAACTTTTGAAACGTTAAGGCGTCGGGTTGACGCCGGGTCGTGAAAGGAAGCTGGACCGTGGACGTTACACTTGTCGCATTCACAATTTTGTCGGGTGTTCTGATTGGATGGTCGATCGGCGCAAATGATGCGGCCAATTCCATGGGAACAGCGGTCGGTGCCCGCATCCTGACGATCCGTCAAGCGATCGTTCTTATTGCGATCTTCGGTTTTCTGGGTGCCTGGCTGCAAGGCGGCGAGGTGGTCAAGACGATTGGCAATGATATCCTGCCTATGAAAAATCTTACGCCCCGCTATGCGGCGGAAGTTGCTTTGTCCTCCGTGTTGGGCGGCTGTGTCTGGGTGATTCTTGCGACCATGTGGAAAATGCCAATTTCCACGAGCCATTCCATCGTCGGCGCGGTAACCGGTGCCGGCCTTGCTCTGAATACATCGATCCTGAACGGCGTGCCGCACGTCGAAATCAAGACGAAGCTGTTGAAAAATATTTTCTTGTGCTGGCTGTTTACTCCGGTGGGTGCCGCCGTCATCGGGTACATTCTCTACAAGCTGGCCATTCCGCTGTTCGACCGTTTTGTTCCGGAAAAGTACTCCCGCCGGATCCTCACAGCCTTGATTGTCGTCAGCGGTTGCTTTGTTGCCTATACCTGGGGGGCCAACGATGTGGCGAATGCGACCGGCGTGCTGGCTGGTGCCAATGTGATGGAGGCCAATGACTGCCTGGTTCTCGGGGGGTTGGCGATCGTGCTGGGTATCGTGACGTGGGGCTACAAGGTCATCGAGACAATCGGGACCCAGATCACCCAGCTTTTGCCGCTGATGGCCTTCTGTGCGCAATTGGCCAGCAGCATCAATGTGCTGGTTTATACGCACTTCGGCATGCCGGTCT
>CAIVZW010000522.1 GCA_903910495.1 uncultured beta proteobacterium | reverse complement strand
GAAATACGGCAATTTACTGTGTTCCTCATGGTCGGCAAGAAGGTATAAGATAAAGCCATGTCCTATTTGAGAGCACAATGGATGACTCCACATGGTTGCAGCATAACTAGACGTTCTGGGTTAGTTTTTTGCGATGTTCTCCTTCCATTTGGCATTGACAATCTTTGTTTCCGACGCAAATATTATTTTTACTTGACATAGTATAGTGGATTGACTAAGATAGTAATCAATTACTCTCTTATTAAGGATAGAATATTATGGAAATCTACACAAAGCAACTTCCGGCGGATGAACGCCGTGCGGTTACGGTGGAGGCGGTGATCGAACTGGCCGCTGAGCAGAATCCAAGTGAAATAACGACAGCGGCGATTGCCAAACGTATGGGGCTAACCCAAGGCGCGTTGTTTCGCCACTTTCCAAGCAAGGATGCGATCTGGGAGGCCGTGATGGTGTGGGTGACGGAGCGCATTTTGGCGCGGGTCGATAATGCTACACAAATGACCGAATCACCACTTGCCGCACTAGAGGCAGTGTTCATGACCCATATTGATTTCGTTGTTCAACATCCTGGAGTGCCGCGACTTTTGTTCGGCGAATTGCAGCGTGCCGGGGACACATCGGCCAAGCGAATGGCACGAATACTGATTACCCGCTACGGCGAACGCCTAAGTGCGCTCATCGATAAGGGCAAAGCGCAGGGCGAACTGACAGCAGAGGTCGATACCACCGCCGCGGCTACGCTGTTTATCGGACTCATCCAGGGGCTGGTTATGCAATCATTGCTGACTGGGAACAGTTCGCCGATACGCAACGCTCCGGAGGCCTTCGCGATCTACCTCCGTGGCATCAGGAGGGTAATATGAAGTTTTTATCTGTTAATCGCAGAATGTTTGCGCTGTTGGCGGTCATTGTACCGCTGTTGGCTTTGTTGATTTATGTGGCGTTACGTTCCGGGCCGCTGGCGCCCATCTCCGTGACCGTAACTACGGTGACAAATCGTTCCATTGCACCGGTTCTGTTTGGCATTGGTACGGTCGCGGCTCGCTACACCTATAAAATTGGGCCAACGTATGCCGGGCGCGTTAAACGACTGGATGCGCATGTTGGTGATCGGGTGAAGACAGGGCAGGTACTTGGTGAAATGGAGCCGGTTGATCTTGATGACCGCGTTCGCTCGCAGGAATCGACATTCAAGCGTGCGGAAGCAACACTGCGCGAGGCCGAAGCACGACAATCCTTCGCGCAAACCCAGGCTCGCCGCTATGAACAATTGTTTGCGGCTCGCGCGACCAGCGAGGAAATCGTCACCACCAAGCGCCAGGAATTGCAGATCGCTGATGCCGCTCAGTCTGCTGCGCGGGAAGAGCTTGCCCGTGCCCGATCCGACCAATGGGCATTGGTTGCCCAGCGCGCCAATCTACGCTTGATAGCACCGGTTAGCGGTTTGGTGGCTGCTCGTAACGCCGATCCCGGCACTACTGTGGTGGCCGGGCAGTCTGTCGTTGAAGTAATTGATCCCTCTAGTTTGTGGATCAATGCACGTTTTGATCAACTTCGCGTATCGGTTCTGAGCGCTGGACTGGCTGTTCAAATCGTGCTGCGTTCGCAAGACGGTCGCATATTTGGAGGGCGCGTGTTACGAGTGGAACCAATCGCCGATGCAGTGACCGAGGAAATCTTGGCCAAGGTAACGTTTGATGCATTGCCGAAAAGATTGCCTCCTGTCGGTGAAT
>CAIVZW010000521.1 GCA_903910495.1 uncultured beta proteobacterium | reverse complement strand
GGCAAAATGCGGGTCAAGCTTGTACCGGGCGTCCTGGGTCTGTTCGTACTTGATGCGCAGGGCTTCGTCGAAAATGGCAAAGGTGGCGTAGATCAGGGGGACGCTGTGGCCGGCGCTGAGCACGAAGCGGTCACCGAAGGCTTTCTCGGGGTGCCGGATGTCCCAGTGGAATTCGCCGCACAGGAGCAACGCAATGAAGGCCTGAACTTTCGAGCGCGCGCCTCCGGGGTGACCGCTCTGACTGAAATTGATCATGATGTCGATGTTCTGATCGACCAGATCCTTGATCTTTTCCCAGTGGGAAAAATGGGTGGTTAGATATAAGTGTTTTTGTGCGATCGACTGAGTTGCCATTTACAGCTCCTAATGCATTTTGTTGCCGATTGATCGGTCAGATTTCACATTTACAAATCCAGGATATTTCAGAATTGCAAGCCGCACGGGCCAACGAAACGATAACAGATGGCCGGCCAATAGAAGATCATTCTTAATTTGTTAAAATTTAGTATCAGACAACACTTTCCTGATTTCTTCCACATAGGCAGGAGCCGTATGCAGGTCGGTAATACGTCCTGCCTTGGCGACCTGACCAGGCACTTCATGACCAACGATATGCGGTATCTGGCGGGCTATTTGTAAAAGCCTGTTCAGATCGATTCCGGTTTCGTAGCCTTCGGCGATAAGCATGTGAACGGCGTCTTCGCTACTAATATTACCACTGGCACCAGGTGCGTAGGGGCATCCACCCAAGCCACCCAATGATCCATCAAAGCGTGTAATACCCCCTTTTGCGGCTGCCAATACATTGGCCAAGCCCATGCCGCGTGTGTTGTGAAAATGCAGGGTCAATTGAAGCTGGGGATGTAACTGCAACAGACGTTCTTGCAGCGCCTCAACCATGCGACAGACTTGCCCCGGGTATCCCATGCCAGTGGTATCGCATATTGTGACACCGCGAATGCCAAGGTCGGCAAACCGGCTAGCCAAATCCAGCACAGTGGATTGCGCAATTGCCCCCTCCATGGGGCAGCCGAAGCAGCAAGACAGCGAAATGTTGATTGGCGTTTGACCGTTAACCTTGTTGATCACGTCAGACAACACCGCAAGGCTTCGTGCCATGGGCATGCGAAGGTTAGCCAGGTTGTGTGTTTCGGACACAGACATGACAAGGTTAAGCTCATTGGCCTTCGCTTCAAGTGCTCGCTCAGCGCCACGCAGGTTGGGCACCAGCACGGTGTACTCCACACCTGGCATGCGGCGTATGCGAGCCATTACCTCGTCGGCGTCTCGCAGCATGGGAATTGCCTTGGGTGAGGTGAAGGATGTGACTTCGATCTTGGCATAGCCACATTCGCTTAAGGAGTCCACCAAAGCAACTTTAACGTCCGTTGGGATAAACCTGGGTTCAATTTGAAAGCCATCACGCGTAGCGACTTCATTGAATAAAATTGGCTTCATGGTCTGACTCCTGAAATAAAACCTGAGACGATGCGTTTATGACTCCCGTAAATATCGATCTTCTACTGCCATCCCGGCAGAGCCAGGGGATACCCAACAGGTCAGTGCAGACTCAGAGAACAATGTCATCGAGAAGATCACCAAATATTTCCTTCTCGGGCGGCTCGCTGCGGTTGATCGGCTCGGCAACCCGGGTAATGTTGAGATAGTGTTTCTGCGTAATGTTTTCCGACGCTGTATTCCCACCCCAGGTACCGCAGCCCAACGAGAAGGTAAAAGCCAGTCCGTTCGACCAGTTGCCGCTGTTCGAATTGCCGTGCGGTTGACGTACGACGACGCGGCTGGTTCGCGTTTGCTCGCCCAGTTTCATGATGTGCTCGCGGTCGAACGAATGGATGCCACACGAGTGGCCAAGGCCGGAGTAGTTGGTAATGGCATTGACCTGGGCGATGGCGTCGTCAAAGCTATCGTACCGGTACAGGGTCAGGACGAGCGAGATCTTCTCGCCTGAGAACGGGTGGTCCGGACCCACACCCTGCTCTTCGACCATGATGAACAGGCTGCCGGCCGGAACGCTGATTGCGGCCGCCGCAGCAATTTTCTCGACCGGCTGGGCGATGACGTCTATGCTCAGCGCACCGTCGTGCCACATGGCTTTTTGCAACTTTTCCTTTTCCTCCGGCGTCGCCAGATAGCCGCCCTCCTTTTTCAGCGCCGCGAGCATCTGGTCGTAAATTCCCTTCTGGATAAGCAGCGAGTTTTCAGCCGAACAGCCGGAGGCGTTATCACCGGTCTTGCCAATTCTGATTTTTCGCGCCGCGTCGTCGATGTCGGCGGTTTCATCAATGACAATGACCGCGTTGCCCACCCCAACGCCATAGGACGGCTTGCCCGAGTTGTAGGCCGCGCGCACCATGTCACCACTGCCCGTCGCCATGACCGTATCACATTGGCGCATGAGTTCGGCGGCCAGACCTTTGGACGGTTTCTCTATGCAAATGAACAAGTCCTCCGGCGCCCCATTCTTTTTCAGGACCTCGCGCATCAATTCGACGACGCGGACGGTCGTTTTTTTGCTGCGCGGATGGGGGGCGAAGACAACGGCATTGCGGCCGCGCAGTCCCAGCATACCTTTGAATACCGGCGTCGCTTCGGGGTTGGTGCTCGGAATCAGAGCTCCGATAACGCCGATTGGCTTGGCAATCATCGTGATCCCGGTTTCCGGGTTG
>CAIVZW010000520.1 GCA_903910495.1 uncultured beta proteobacterium | reverse complement strand
GGTTTACGCATCTGCGACTCGTAAAAAGAATGCAGAGCCGAATGGAACGGCGTGGGGAGATCAATTCCAATTTGATGCGGTCAGGATAAGCAGTCTGCCAATCCAGCCATTCAGATCTGCCTGGCAGACCTCGGGGGATTTAGCAGATCAATGTCGATTCGGCAGCGGGCACTGAAAAGACCGGAGTCCGTTCATTTCTCGCTCCCAGTTACGCGATCAAACGCTGCAATATCATCGACGCTCATTTCATAAGTCTTCGGGGCGCGACCAATATGAGTCCTGAGAGTTTTCAGGGCGAGTTTCAGGTCTCCGTCCGTGACGGCTTGACTGATTATCTGGTGTTCCTGGAAAGACAAGTCCGTTTGTCGAGGCTTGGCGGAGAGATGTGTTCTCAAGGCGGCTGACTTCCCGGAGACAAGCCGATACGCATCGGCAAGGTAGCCATTGTTGCATTGCTCAAATATGGCGGCGTGGAACGCTGTATCGAAGGCCAGATAGGAACGGACATCCGCTTTTTTCCGGGCGAGAACCATCCCCGAATAGGCGTCAGTCAGCTTTCTGGCAAGGCTCTGTTGGTTATGGCTGACCGCCAGTCTGAGTGCGGCTTCTTCCAGAATAAGGCGACACTCGTTGAGTTTCCAGATCTCGTCAGTACCCAGTGAGAACACAAACGTGCCGCTTTGCGGGACGACACGCACCAGTCCTTCAATCTGCAATTGAACGATAGCGCGTCTGACAGGACCCTTGCTGGTACCGAGGTCGGCAGCGATGCGCGCCTCGGACAGTGGCTCGCCCAGGCCATAATCACCGGAAATGATGGCTTGACGAAGTTGATCGACAGCCAGTTCATTGAGGGACTTGGGGCGTTCAATTTTCACCATAACGTATCTCCGCTCTCATGCGCCTCACTCGAATGATTCCAGGCAGCCAGGTTATCCCTGACTGAATGTTTTTGAATGCCAATAAACGTTGACATCGTCTAAACTGACATGTTAGATTGCACTTACTGACATTTCAGTTACCAGTATACTTTACTTCAGGCGCTAGGTCCATCAGAGGGGAGGTTTATCAGTGGAAAGTAACACTTCGAATTCTGCGGGTTCGATCAAACTCTCGTTCGGTTGTTGTTTCGGCCTGGCTCGACGGGGTATCGAATCGATGATGGTCGCCTGCCTGGTGATCATGACCGTCCTGGTATTCGGAAACGTCGTTCTCCGCTATGCCTTCAACTCGGGTATCGGGATTTCAGAAGAAATTTCCAGATATTTGTTCGTCTGGCTCACCTTCCTGGGGGCGGTGATCGGCATGTACGAGCGCGCGCATCTGGGCATGGAATCGGTCGTTCAGCGCTTGCCGCTGTGGGGAAAGAAGGCATGTCTTGGATTGAGCGATCTACTGATGCTCGGCTGCTGCTGGCTTCTTCTTTCCGGCAGTTGGGAGCAGACCATCATCAACCACATCAACCACGCGCCGGTGTCCGATATTCCCTTGTCTTACGTCTATGGCGTTGGCGTGTTTTCCAGTATTGCCATCGGAATCCTCCTGCTGAGAAGTCTTTTCAGGCTCGTGACCGGAAAGATCGAGGAAGACGAATTGATTCAAGTCAGAGATTCCGAGGATGAACCCATCGTGCTGGCCGACGCATCCGATCAAATGGAGAAAAGGCCATGACCATCGTCATCTTTATTGGCGTTCTCCTCGGAGCCATGTCGCTGGGGATGCCCATCGCATTCGCGCTGATGGTCACGGGAACAGCCTTGATGTGGCACCTGGGCATCTTTGACGATCAGATCATCGCGCAAAACATGATCAACGGCGCTGACAATTTCCCTTTACTTGCCGTTCCATTCTTCCTGTTGGCCGGCGAACTGATGAATACCGGCGGCCTGTCCCGACGCATCGTAGAGGTCGCCGGAGCTTTCGTCGGGCACGTTCGCGGGGGGCTTGGCTACGTGGCCATTTTTGCTGCCATCGTCATGGCCAGCCTGTCCGGATCAGCCGTTGCCGACACCGCAGCGCTTGCAGCACTGCTGATACCGATGATGCGCAAGGCAGGTTACGACGTGGGTCGCGCAGCCGGACTCATGGCCGCAGGCGGCATCATTGCACCAGTCATCCCACCCTCCATCGGCTTCATCATTTTCGGGGTTGCGGCCGGGGTCTCGATCACCAAGCTTTTTTTCGCCGGCATTGTTCCCGGGATCCTCATGGGACTGTCTCTCGTTGTGACGTGGTGGTGGACCTCGCGCAAGGAAAACGTCCTGCCCGAACCGCGCAAGTCCGCGAAGGAGATGCTCACAGCGCTGCTGTCGAGCTTCTGGGCCTTCCTGCTGCCCGTACTGATCATCGGCGGATTGAAGTTCGGCATCTTTACCCCGACCGAAGCCGCCGTGACTGCCGCTGTGTATGCGCTTTTCGTTGGCCTGTTCGTGTACCGCGAACTGAATTGTATTCGGTCTTCCTCATGGCTGCCAAGATATCGAGCGTAGTCATGTTCCTGGTGGCCGCCGCCCTGGTTTCGGCGTGGCTGATCACCGTGGCCAACATCCCGCGCGAAGTCACCGCCCTTTTGTCGCCGTTCCTGGGCAACAAGCTGGTCTTGATGCTGATGATGATGATTCTGGTGGTCATCGTCGGTACGGCGCTTGATTTCATTCCTACGATCCTGATCCTCACGCCGGTACTGATGCCCCTGGTCAAGGCGGCAGGTATTGATCCGGTCTATTTCGGCGTCCTGTTCATTATGAACAATGCGATCGGCCTGATCACTCCGCCGGTGGGCACTGTCCTCAATGTCGTATGCGGCGTGGCCAAGGTCAGTATGGAAAAGGTCATCGTAGGGATCTGGCCGTTCATGCTCGCGGAGTTGGCTGTCCTGTTCTTGATGGTGTTTATCCCGGAACTCGTGATCGTTCCGGCGCGTTGGTTCTACTAATCCGTTAATAAATCGAGGAGTCTCAAATGAAAAAATTCTCAGCTAAATGTGCAAAGCTTGTATTGATCGTGGCCTCGCTGACCGCCTGCATTGCGGTGGGTGCTCAGGAAATTCGCGAGCACAAGATGAAACTCGGCTACGCGCTGAAAGAGGACCATCCGCAGGGCTTTGCGGCCCAGAAGTTTGCCGAACTCCTGGCCCAGAAAAGCGGCGGCAAGTTGCATCTGCAAACCTTCGCGAACAGTACGCTCGGCGACGACAAGCAGATGATCGGCGCGCTCCAGGGTGGCGTGCAGGAGTTTTCGATTCAGGCGACATCGCCCTTCGTCGGCACGGTCAGAGACTACGGGATGCTCGATTTCTTCTTCATTTTTTCCAACGAAAAGCAGGCTGATGCGGTGCTGGATGGCCCGGTCGGCCAGAAGTTGCTGGCCAAAAACCTGGACAAGGGGCTTGTCGGCCTGGTTTTCCTGGAAAACGGGTTCAGAAACATCACCAACAACAAGCGCCCGATTGCCCGTCCCGAGGATATCCAGGGACTGAAGATTCGCGTCATGCAAAGCCCGGTCATGATCGAATCTATCCAGCAGCTTGGCGCGAACCCAACGCCTTTGGCCTTTTCCGAACTCTATACCGCCCTTGAAACCGGTACGGTCGACGGTGAAGAAAACCCCTGTCCGATCGTTGAATCCGCCAAATTCGCCGAAGTGCAGAAATTCTATTCGGTGACCAATCACGTCTACAACTCCTTCGTTCTCACCGCGAGCAAGAAGTGGTGGGATAAGTTGAATCCGGCCGAGCAGAAGATCGTGACTGACGCGTCGCTGGAGACGCGTGCCTACCATCGCAAACTGAACCGTGAGGTTAACGCCAAGTGTATTGCCGCCCTGCAGGCGCAAAAGATGCAGGTCAACCAGGTTGCACCGGCAGAAATGGCGCGTATGCGTGACAAGACCAAAGGCGTGATGGACAAGTTCGGTAAGGACTTCGATCAGGCCCTGCTGAAGGATTTCCTGGCCGCGATTGATGCCGCGTCGAAGTGAGTTTCAAAATGCTGAAAGTGTATGTCAGTGACTATGATTATCCGGACCTCGCGATCGAGCGATCAGTGCTCGAACCGATCGGGGCGGAGGTCATCGGACTTTGCTGCAAGACTGGCGATCATCTGGCTGAGCAGGCTGCCGACGCCGACGCCATCTTGCAGCAGTACGCAAAAATCGGCAGAGCGACGATAGAGCAACTGAAGTTCTGCAAAGTCGTCGCCCGCTACGGCATTGGGGTCGATATACTCGATGTTCAGGCGTGTTATGAGCACGGTATTGCGGTAACCAACGTTCCTGAGTATTGCTTCGACGAAGTTGCCGATCATGCCGTGTCGCTTGCGCTGATGCTGCTGCGCAGTATTCCGTTCTACGACCGAAAAGTGCGATCGGGGTCGTATCGCTGGCAGGACTGGAACGCGCCAATTCCGAGATTACGCGGCGCGACTTTCGGCATCATCGGCTATGGGCGCATTGGACAGAATCTGGCGCGCAAACTCCAGGCCTTCGGAATCAAGGCTGTGGCTTTCGATCCTTTTGTTTCCGAGGCATGGATGCGGCAGCAGGGGGTAAAAAAGTCGGTGTTGGATGATCTTCTGTCAGAGTCCAATTGCGTGATCGTAACCGCGCCGTATACGAAGGAAACCCACCACATCATCGATACGCGGGCACTCTCCCTCATGCGCGAAGATGCAAGCCTCGTCTGCGTCTCGCGTGGGAAATGTGTGGACAACAAGGCGCTCTACGAAGCGTTGACGAGCCGGTCGATTGCCGCTGCCGCGGTCGATGATCCGGAAGAGGAACCAATGAAAATGGACTCCTGGTCGCCGACGATCAATCCACTCTTCAGCCTCGACAACTTTTTCTGCACGCCGCACACCGCCTACATTTCGACGGAGGCCCTGGAGGAGTGCAGAAGGACCGCAGCGGAAAACGTCAAGTCAGTATTGCTCGGCCAGCGCCCCTGGGACTTGTATCTGCCAGCGGGCGTTCCAGTACCCGATAAACTTCGCGCGGGGTTCCAGCTTTCAAGGGATTGAGACCCGGTTTCCGCTCGATAGAATTCTTTAACCGATTGCAGGAGAACCACAATGGCATCAAGTTACGAATTAAAAACAATCAACCCGCGTCCGCCGATTGACGAAGCCCTGATTGCGCCTTTCCGGGCGCTTTACGATGTTCTCTCGATTTCCTGCGTTGTCTCTGACAGCATGGACCGGGCGAACACCATGGATTGCGGTATTGTCCCCCGTGGAGCCAACAAGAAAATAATCGGGCCGGCAGTGACCGTCAAACTAAGGCCTGGCGATATCGTCGATTGCCTCGACGTGTTCGCGGTAGTCAAGCAGGGCGATGTTGTTGTCATTTATGCGTTTGGTGAACGAACGACATCAATCTGGGGCGGACTCATGGCGGGAATCGCGCGCAACGCCGGTTGCGTCGGCGCGGTGATCGATGGATCCTGCCGTGATACCGACGAAGCACGCATGCTCGATTTCCCCGTTCACGCGCGATGGGTGAACCCGCGCGCAGCGCATACGGCGAGCACACAGCGCAAGATGCCGATCGAAATCAATGTGCCGATTACCTGTGGCGGGATTGCCGTTCACCCGGGCGACCTCGTCGTCGCCGACGAAATTGGTGTGTCCGTCGTGCCTTACGCCGATTTGGCTGTTGTCTATTTGCGGGCCAAAGACCAGGCGGACAAGGAAGCCGGGGCGCGCAAGGACGTTCTGAATGGAATGGGAGTAGAAGAACTTCTCAAGAAGTACGGTCGTATATAATCCCGTGAAATTTAATCGGAGAGAGTAATGATGAGTGCAAACAACCAAATGATGGTACCGAAGGACGTTGCAGACCGTATCGCGAACAGCGGAATCATTGCG
>CAIVZW010000519.1 GCA_903910495.1 uncultured beta proteobacterium | reverse complement strand
TACAACACCACGGTGCGTTCCTTCCCTTCCAACCTGACCGCCATGGTCTTCGGCTACCAGACCAAGCCGAGCTTTGAAGTGGAGAACGAAAAGGCGATTTCTGTCGCGCCGAAAGTGGATTTCAACGCGCCGGCCCCCGCTGCCAAATAAATGTTCTCCCGCTTCACCAGGCTGTTTGTTGCCCTCGTCCTGTGGCTGTCTGCAGCGGCCTGGGCCGAGGTTCCGGTGCCGCCGCTCAAGTCGCGCGTGACCGATCTGACGGCGACCCTTTCCGCCAGCCAGCGCAGCGCGCTGGAAAGCGAACTGCAGGCATTCGAGGCGCGCACTGGTGGCCAGATAGCCATTCTGCTGGTGCCCTCGACCCGGCCGGAAGCCATCGAGCAGTATTCGATCCGCGTCGTCGAGGCGTGGAAACTGGGGCGCAAGGGCAAGGACGATGGTCTCCTCCTGCTGGTGGCCAAGAACGACCACCGGATGCGTATTGAAGTAGGCTATGGTCTGGAGGGCGTTATTCCCGACGCCATCGCCAAGCGGGTCATCGACGAAAGCATTGGCCCCCTGTTCAAGCAGGGCGATTTCGCCGGCGGCCTTACGGCAGGTGTAAAGCGCCTTGCCGGTCTGATCGAGGGTCGCACCATGGCAAGCACTGCGCCGCAGGCACCGGCAAACGGCGGCCTATCTGGCGTGCTGGCGATTGAAAAAAATGTTGCTGCGGTGATTGAAGACAGAAGCTTCAGCGAACAGCTGATCAACAACATCAGCGCCGTGCCGATCTGGCTGCTGGTCGCTCTGGCTGTCGCAGGGACGGCCTTGCGCTGGCTGTTCGGCCCGCTGTTCGGTGGCGTGGCCATGGGCGGGCTGGTCGGGGGCGGCGCCTGGTTTGTCACCGGCACGCTGGGGGCCGCCGTTTTGGCCGGGATCCTGGGATTCGTCTTCGTGCTGGTGGGAATCTCCAACTGGATCGCCATGGGTGTCAGCGGCTCATCCGGAGGCCGCAGCAGTGGCGGTGGTTTTTCCGGCGGGGGTGGAAGTTTTGGCGGCGGCGGCGCTTCGGGGAACTGGTGAGTCATGAGCAAAACGCAACGCATCCTGAAACACCTGATGTATCCGCACTGGCGGGTTCGACTGGCTTTTCCGAAAGCGGCGCTGAAAGCCATCGAGGCCCGGGTGGCGGCTTCGGAAACGATGCACGACGGCGAACTGCGCTTTGTCGTCGAGGGCGGCCTCGACCTGCCCCAGCTGCTTCGCGGCCTGTCTGCCCGGCAGCGGGCGGTAGAAGCATTTTCGCAACTGCGCGTGTGGGATACGGAACATAACAGCGGCGTACTGATTTATGTCCAGCTCGCCGACCGGCAGGTGGACATCCTTGCCGACCACGGCATTGACAAACAGGTCGGGGAGCAGACCTGGCAACGCATCTGCGCCGGCATGCAGAAAGCCTTCCACGCCGGGCAATTCCAGGCCGGCGCCATTGATGGCGTAGAAGCCGTGAGCCGGGTGCTGGCCGAGCACTTTCCGGCAGAATGCGAAAATCAGGATGAGTTGCCCAACGCCCCGGTGATCCTGTAAACAGCACGACGCACAGTCGTGTCCTGATCAGGGTTTGTCAACGCCGTCTGTTGTGTCAGTTTTCTCTTCCATTCCTTCTTCAAAGCGGTTCAGGTGGGCATCGAAATCCGGAAGGGTACGCTCATAGGAAGAGGACATCAGCGGCGATGAGATCATGAAGTCCGCCGAGGCCCGATTGCAGGCCACCGGAACGTTCCATACCACGGCGAGCCGGAGCAATGCCTTGACGTCGGGATCGTGCGGCTGGGGTTCCAGGGGATCCCAGAAGAACAGGATGAAATCGATAACCCCTTCGGCGATCTTCGCCCCGATCTGC
>CAIVZW010000518.1 GCA_903910495.1 uncultured beta proteobacterium | reverse complement strand
TCATTACAACAACGCACACAACGACAGGAAGCGATTCGAGACTCTGCTCCAGCTCGTATTACTTTCTGGAGTAAAGAGAGAAACTGGCGTTTAGTCATTTAGCCATTATATCAGCAGTGGGGCGTGTGGGGATACGTCCCTCTTTTTCATATTGCTAAAGTCTAACAGATGTGTTATCGTATCTCCATAGGTTATTTTGTCGGAAAATATCGACATTTTAAAGCTTATGAATACTCAAGACTTAGAAAAAATCGGGTTGACGGACAAAAAGGCTAAAGTTTACTTAGCGGTTTTGGAGATAGGCCAAGCCACGGTCATTCAAATCGCCAGAAAAACTTTAATCAAACGCACAACCATCTACGATATTTTGAATGACTTAGTCAGCCAGGGTTATGTTTCCGAAATTAAAAAAGGAAATAAAAATTACATTCTGGCAGAAGATCCGCAGATACTAATTAAATCTTTTGAAAGGAGATTGGAGGAAGTAAAAGACTTGGCCCCTTCCCTATTCAAGATGTTTGAGAGCGTCACCTCACGACCACAGATTAGGTTTTATGAAGGCGTGGAAGGCATTCGACATCTGCTCGAAGAATCTTTGTCGACGAAGAACAAGGAGGTTTCCTACTGGGGGCCAGCGGACAACATGATCGAGATTTTGGGTAATGTCTATATCGAAAAATGGCTTAAAAGAAGGATAAAAGCCGGAATACAGACGCACGGTCTTTTGACCGAAAACGCACCCCGTGGCTCCAAGCCCTATCTACGTTCAGACAAATCAGCGCTGCGTGAAGTCCGCTGGCTCAGTACCAAAACTATTTTTGACGGCATACTTTGGCTTTATGACAACAAGGTGATGTATATTTCTTCAGCGAAAGATTCTTTCGGTTTCATTATCGAAAGCAACAACTTTACGGAGTTCATGAAGGTCATTTTTAGAAGCATGTGGGAGACCGCGCGGGAGGATAAATAGATTTAGTAATTTACTTTTACAAACTCCCCATTCTTCACGGTTCTCATTTCATAAGTATTTTCTGGAGTATTTACGAATCCCATTGCGTCAAAGGAAATGTCAGTTAGGCCGACACCTTGGACCTTTTTGATTTCAGCCAAAGCTTTTTGTAAAGCCTCCCCGCCCTGTAAATTACTCTTCTCTAGGGCTCTAGCAACAACTACAACCGCGTCATAAGCAGTAGCCGCTGAAGGAGAACGTGGGTATCCGCCAAAACGGATATTAAATCTCTCCGCAAAAGCTTTGTAGCTTTCGGAGTCAGCTGGTGTGCTAAAAAATCTTTTCTCCATCAGCTTAGGACATTTCTCCAAAGTGACAGGGTCACCGGATGATTCAGTACCCAGAGTGATTCCGGTAAAACCAATCTGCTCAGCGTGTTTGAGAAAAGTACATTGACTGTAATCACTCGTCACGGCAAAAATCGCTTCCGGATTCTTCTCTTTCACTTTTAATATGTAAGTTTTGAAATCCAAACTCAATGGATTACCCAGATCAATTTCATCTACTACCGTTACACCATATTTTGGCGCCTCTTTTTTAAAAATCTCGGCAGTATACTCCCAAAAGCCGGCGTTTAACGGTTTTATGATCGCCACCCTAGTGATATGTCGACTCTGGGCAAAACGCAAAAGCTCCCTGATGCCCACCCGATTGTCGTACCAGGTAGAAAAGAAATATTTATATTCGTGTTCACGTTCAAGTAGCGGGCTCGCATTACCACTCACCATTGGCACTTTTGCCCCTTCGATCACAGGTATGATTGGAATATTAGGTTCGTCCCATTGCGCACCTACGATAGCCGTAACTTTATCCACCGAAATTAATTTTTGCGCAACCGAGACTGCTGTTTTTAATTTATCAATCGACAAGTCTTCGCTGACCAACTCTAAATTATGGCCTCTCACTCCGCCTTTAGCGTTTATTTCTTCTACAGCTAAAACCATACCGCGGCGTTCCTCCTCACCAATCGCATTACCAACTCCAGTCAGAGCCGAGATGCCACCAATCTTAATAACCCCGTCGTTTTTGGGGCTATTTCCCAGACGAGTAACTACCACGACTATAATAATAGCCAGTATAATCACCGCGGAAATAACCTTGTTTTTGCTTATATTTTGCATAAAATTGTTGACAATTAATAATAACCACGATAGTATAGTTATTATAAAAACTAAAGCAAACCCTCCTGTTTGGGAGAGTAAATACATCAAATGAACACTTCAATTTTAAAAAACTTTGGATTAAATCGAAACGATATCGCCATCTATGAAGCATTACTAAAAATCGGCCGATCGAAAACTGGTCCAATTATTCGCGAATCGCAAATCGTCAGTTCGCGCGTCTATGAATCGCTAAGAATCTTGGTCTCGCGCGGTCTTGTCTCCTACCAGGTGCGCGGGAGGGCGTTTTCCTGATCGAGGCGGTCGAGGAAGGCGGCCAGCGTCTGCACTTGCGGGAAGTCGCCGATGGAATCGAAGCCGGTGTCCGGACCGAGGCTCTTCATCAGGCGGGTGTTGTTGTTGCGGATCGCGCCAAGGTGAAGCTGCATGACCCAGCCTTTTTCTGCATTGAGCCGCCCGACGAAGAGCATGATGTAGGTGGCGAACTTGCGCTGCTCCACTGAAGAAGCAGGCGTGCCGCCCAAAGCTTGGTCGAAGATCGCGACGGCCTCGGCGTCGGTGCAAGGCTCGGCGAAGGCGTGTTCGAGTCCGTGATCGGAGCAGCGGGCGCCGAGAGCGTGGAAGGCGTCGTGGCGTTGCTGAAGGGCGGCGAGGAGGTCGGGCAGGCGGGCAATGCTGGTGTTGCTGGCAGCTTCCAGGCGGTCGAGCCAGGCGTTGAAGGCGACCGGTTGATGGACCGCCAGGGCTTTGTCCGGGCGGAAGGTGGGGACGACTTTGGTCGCCAGGCCGGAGCGGGCGAGGGTTTCGTGATGGGCGAGGCTGTCGGCGGGATCGTCCGTGGTGCCGATGGCTTTGACGGAGAACTTCTTCAGGATGCCGTGGGCGGAGAGTTCCGGCGTGGCGAGCTGCTCGTTGGCGCGATCCCAGATGGCGGGGGCGGTGCGCTCATCGAGGAGTTCAGTGATACCGAAGTAGCGGGCCAGTTCGAGGTGGGACCAGTGGTAAAGGGGATTGCGGAGGGTGTGCGGCACGGTGCGCGCCCAGGCGAGGAACTTGTCGCGGGGCGAGGCGTCGCCGGTGCAGAAGCGCTCGGGCACGCCGTCGCTGCGCATCGCGCGCCACTTGTAGTGATCGCCCTCGAGCCAGATCTCGAAGAGGTTGGCGAAGCGGCGGTTCTCCGCGAGATCCTTGGGCGAAAGGTGGCAGTGGTAGTCGAGGATCGGCTCGGGCTGGGCGAACTCGTGGTAGAGCCGGCGGGCAGCTTTGGTCTGGAGGAGGAAATCGTCGTGGATAAAGGGCATGGCGGGAAAGTGCAAGGGGTGGGGCGCGCGGGGCAAATGGAAAAGTCCGAGTGGTAGGATGCGCGCGCCTCCAGGAAGCGGAGCGCCGGCCTCCGGCCCGGCGCGGGCGCCGCTTCTCATGAAGAGGCTGCCGGGCCGGAGGCCGG
>CAIVZW010000517.1 GCA_903910495.1 uncultured beta proteobacterium | reverse complement strand
TTCGATGACGGCAGCAAAAAGCAGATCAATGCTCCGGTACGCAAACTGCAGACCACCATGCCCGCCGACAAGGGCATGGAGCACGGAGGCATGAAGCATTAAGCCCGACAGCCCAGCCAAGGCGCCCTGCCCCTGCGCTTCCGCGCACAGCTATGAAGCCTGCTGCGCTCCGTACCACACGGGCTGCGTGGCACCAACGGCCGAGGCCCTGATGCGTTCGCGCTACAGCGCCTACGTCCTCCGCCTTGAGCCGTATCTGCTGGCCACCTGGCACGCCGGAACACGTCCGCTGGCGCTGGATCTGACCAACGACAAGGACACGCGCTGGCTCGGTCTGGAAGTCATCAAACACGAAACAAGCGGAACCGACAGCGCCAGCGTCGAGTTCGTGGCGCGTTACAGGATTGCCGGCCGCGCCCACCGGCTGCATGAATGCAGCCGTTTCCTGCGTGAAAACGGGCGCTGGTACTACCTCGACGGTGAAACGCGGGAAGCGTCCAAGAAAGATTCGCTGAAGTCCTTGAAAATCGGACCTTCCGGCCCCATAATCTGATCATGGTTGTAATTCCGGCAATCTGGAGGCGTTCTGGACGCGGGTTCGATTCCCGCCACCTCCACCTAAGCGTAGCGGAGTACGCTTAGGTGGGGGTGTACCGGTTTCGACAGGGCGAACGAAGGAAAGCAGGCAACCCGTCAGGCGATCGACGTTAATGAAGCAAATCTCTAAACGCCAACGATGAGCGTTTCGCACTGGCCGCTTAAGGTCTATGCCGAGGCTGCTTGAGCCTTGTAACCAAAGAAAAGCCGGTGGGGACTTCGGTCCCCATCGTCAATTTTGCGCTATCTAAATCTCGGCAGGCGCAAGGTATCGCGTAACACTATACCCACGATTTTTTGGGTATCTCGACTTTCCGGTGGGCGAATGACTCTGATTCGTCATCCTGAAATACTTAGACTCCGGATTATTCGGTGGACGGGCTTGGCTATTGATTAGCGGCCACAGGTCGGGAAACTCAAGTCAAGCAGCAGCAATCTCAGTTCCGCTACGGCCAAACCGATCTAATTCTGCTACCAGATAAAAGCACAGCTTCTGATAGCTTTCCCTACTAAACTGCTAATAGAGGCTACCGGCAAAGCCAGTCCTGATGCGAAAGATCTGAAGAATATCTTGCTTCGATCTTCCGTATCAGTAATCCGTTTTAATCAGTTTGTGCTGACGTGATGGATTGTCTTGCCAGGTGAAAAGACACTCATGATGTCCCAATGTCCTTCTGTCGGCGTTGGAATATTAACCATCCGGACGTCCAGTACAATGGGCTTATTCAATTTGATAGCCCTTTCCAGCGTCGGTTTAAAGTCTTCCGCCTTTACAATGGTGACACCCTCAATGCCATAATTTCGGGCAATGCCAGCATAATCCGGGGCGTACTCTTCGCCATCCCTGAAAAATACCGTGCCGAACGTTGTGTCGTAATGCGCCTTGATCAAACCGGCGATAGTTCCAAAGGCATTGTTATTCATGATGACAATGACAATCGGAACATTATCAACGGCAATCGAGGCCAGGACGGCCGGATTCTGACCGAAGCCCCCGTCGCCCACGACTGCGATGACCGTCTTGTCAGGTGCGCCGATCTTGACGCCCATCGCGCCGGGCACACCGAATCCCATCGTGGCCAATCCGCCCGGGGTGATGAACGTGTCGGCCGTATAGAACGAAAATTGTTGCCCGATCCCATTTTTGTTCCAGCCGACATCGGTAACAATCAGCGCATCTGCCGGCGCTGCGGCGCGCAAGTCAGCAAGAATTCGCTGGGGACTCATCGGAAATTCGTTGCTTTCCTCCAATGGCTTGTTACTGGCCTGGAAGTCTTTCTTGAATTTGGCGATTTCTTGCTCAACCGCTTCATTCTTGCGCGGCGTCGCAATGAGTTTCTTGGCCGCTTTATTGAGCATCGCCAGTGTTTTCTTGAGATCGGCGACGACACCAATTTCCACTGGATAGTTACGGCCGATCTCGGCGGGATCGATATCGATATGAATCAGCTTGGTTGGTGGGCCGCTGAAGGTGTAATCCGTATGCCAGGAACTGGAATCACACTCTTTGAAGCTGGTCCCCAAGGCAAGAATATAGTCAGCGCTTCGGCACTTGCTATTGATAAATTCCATGCCCCAGAATCCCGTCATTCCCATCATCAATGGATTCGTGTCCGGCAGAGAGGCTTTGCCCATGAGCGAGCAACTCACCGGTATTCCCATGTGGTTAACAAATTCCTCAAGCTCTTTCGTTGCCCCTGCCAATTTGACGCCGCCGCCAACATGGATCACAGGATTCTTCGCGGCAGCGATTATCCTGACAATCCTTTCCGCCAGTTCTTCATCGATCGAAGGTTTTTCAAGGGTCTTGACGTTGAAAGACAAGCGCTTGAACAGCGCCTCATCCACTTCGGCCGAAAACATATCCATAGGCACATCGATCAAGACAGGTCCCGGCCGCCCGGATTCAGCCATGGTAAATGCCTTTTCGAGAATCTCCGGGAACAGTTCCGCCCGATCAACCCGCCAGACACGCTTGACGAAGGGTCTGAAAATCTCGCATTGCGAGCCATCGGCATGCTGATTCACTTCCTGGTGTGGATGCTTGCCGAAGTAGTAAGACTGGACATCACCGGCGATTACGACCATCGGAATCGAATCCAAAGCAGCAGTAGCGACACCCGTCACATTATTCATGATGCCAGGCCCCAGAGTGCTCAGGACCACGGATGCTTTCTTGGTGACTCGGGCATACCCGTCGGCAGCGTGGGAGGCGATTTGTTCGTGTCTTACATTGATGAACTTGATCTTCTCGCTCTTCGACAATGCGGCCAGGAAGGCAATATTGGTGTGCCCGCATAACCCGAAGATATGCTCAACGCCGCGATCTTCAAGGTATTTAATGATCTGTTCCGACATGCTTTTCTTCATCTCTGATTCTCCTGGTTACGTGTTGATTCAGTAAGGGTAATACCCTGTTGTCAGACTACTTGTTCGCGACCAGCTCTTCGCTGGCCGCTACGATGCTGGGCACATCCATATGGTATTTGGCGTACAACACTTCGCTGGGACCAGACTCTCCGAAAACGTCCGGAATGCCAATACACTTGAGTAAGCATGGATATTGCTGGCCGAGTACCTGGGCGACTGCTGCGCCAAGCCCGCCGATTGTCGAATGGTCCTCGATCGTGACGACCGCGTTCGTCGCTTTGGCCGCTTCCAGAACCGCTGCCTCGTCAAGCGGCTTCAACGTACTCATGTCGATTACCCGCGCCTTTATCCCTTTGACCTTGAGCGCGTCTGCTGCATCCAACGCTTTTTGCAACATGATCCCGGAACTTATCAGGGCAACATCATCGCCAAAGTTGCGAACCAAAGTTGCTTTGCCCAGTTCGAACTTGTAGGAGTCGTCATAAATCACCGGAGACGGGTTACGGTGCAGGCGTACATACAAGGGGCCGACGAATTTGTGCGCGGCATGGGCAATGGCCCGCGCCGCAACGGCATCGGCCGGCTGAATGATGGTCATATTGGGCATGGAACCCATGATCGCCACATCCTCGACCGCCGCATGAGTTGCACCATCTTCTCCCACCTGTAGCCCGGTGTGGGTGCCAACCATGGTGACGTTAAGGTTTGTATGACACACGAAATTCCGCACCTGCTCGCAGCAGCGCATGGTCAGAAAGACGGCAAAGGTACAGGCAAATACCTTGTAACCCGAAGCAGCCAATCCCGCCGATACATTGATAAGGTTCTGCTCGGCAATACCTATTGAATACGAGCGGGTCGGAAAAAGCTCACTCATGGCCTCGATGCCACACGCCTTGGTGTCGGCGTTACAGACCACGAAATCTTCATGGGTCTTGGCAATTTCCAGCATCTCTTTGCCGAAAGAAAATCGGGTCGCTTCCATTATGCTGCCACTCCTTCTATCTCTTTAATAGCCAGATCGAGTTCCTTGTCACTGGGCGCAGCACCATGCCACTTGACGACGTCCTCCATGAAAGAAACGCCTTTGCCTTTGATCGTGGCAGCCAAGATCACAACCGGCCCGTCAATATGTCTTGCATAGTTAAGCGTGGCGACCACCTGATCCATGTCGTGACCATTGATATCAAGTACCTTCCAGCCAAAAGAGCGCCATTTATCTGCCAAAGGCTCGACATTCATTACCTTGGCGGTCGTGTCGAGGATTTGCAGGCGATTCACGTCCACGATTGCAATGAGA
>CAIVZW010000516.1 GCA_903910495.1 uncultured beta proteobacterium | reverse complement strand
GGCCACTTCAGCCTGATCGCCTGTGCCTTCTCGGTACTGGGTACGGTCATCTGGTTCTGGCTGATCGTCACCAGCCCGCGCTCGCCGATGCGCGGCATCATGCACTGGATGGCGGGGCTGACCCTGTTCTGGCTGCTCATCGCGGCGCTCTGGATGCCCTGGATCGACTACGGCAAGACTTACCGCCCGCTCTCTGCCTCGCTGGCCAAAGCCTTGCCCGCCAAAGTCGGCTGTATCGCCAATGCCAATCTTCCCGATGCCATTCTGGCGACGCTGGATTACTTCAATGGAATCCGTACCGTTCCGCTGAAAAACGCCAAAGGAGAACGTTGCAACTGGCTGCTGGTGCAAGGCGAATTCCATGACCCGTCGTCCATTGCAGCGGCCGGATGGCGCCGGGTCTGGGAAAGCAGACGGCCCGGCGATCGACGTGAAAGTGAACTGTTTCACCTTTATCGACGCGAAAACAGGGCAAGGCCAGCGGCCTCACTTCATGACATGCTCGTTGAAAGACCTGGTGACGCCACAACACAGCCTTAAGCCCAGTCCGCAGGCCCGGCAGAACAGCGTCACTTCCGGCCGCTCACAGTTTGATGAAGTGCTCGCGGTAGTACTTAAGTTCTTCAATCGACTCACGGATGTCGGCCAGCGCCGTATGCTCACCCTTCTTGACGAAGCCCTTGGCCAGCTCAGGTTTCCAGCGCTGGCACAACTCCTTGAGCGTACTGACGTCGAGATTCCGGTAGAGAAACCAGTCTTCGAGCTTCGGCATGTAACGCACCATGAAGCGCCGATCCTGACCGATGGAATTGCCACACATCGGACTTTCGCCTTTGGGCACGTAGTCCTGCATGAAGGCCAGCGCGGCGGCCTCAACCGCAACTTCATCGAGCATGGACGACTTGACCTTGTCGATCAGGCCCGAACGTCCGTGCGTGTTCTTGTTCCACTCGTCCATCGCGTCAAGCAGGGCCTCGGATTGATGGACGACCCATACCGGCGATTCGGCGATAGTCACCAGATTGCTGTCCGTCACGATCATCGCCAGTTCGATGATGCGCTCGCGTTCCGGATCAAGGCCGGTCATTTCCATATCCAGCCAAACGAGATGATTTGCGTCCTGTGCCATATAATCTGTCCGAACTCTTTAAAACCCCATTTTCTCACAGCGGCATGACCAATACTTTCTCAATTGTCTTTCTGTTCGCCCTGTCGCTGATGGTTGTACTTCGCCTGTGGCTGGCCTGGCGCCATGTTTCGCATATCCTGGCGCATCGCGCGACCGTGCCCGATCAGTTTGCCGGCCGTATCGAACTCTCGGCCCACCAGAAAGCGGCAGACTACAGCGTGGCCCGGACCCGTTTCGGCGTACTGACGCTGGCGGTTGAAATCGCCATTCTTCTGGGCTTTACGTTGGGCGGCGGTTTGCAAATGCTCCATGAGTTCTGGGCGCCAAGGTTTGAGGGACTGGTTTATGGCGTGGCCATGATTTTCAGCGTCATGGCCATCTCGGGCACTGTTGATCTTCCACTTTCCCTGTACGCCCAGTTCGTCATCGAAGAGAAATTCGGTTTCAACCGCATGACGCTCAAACTGTTCGTTGCCGATCTGCTCAAGCAGACCGCCCTGGGCATCGCCATCGGGACACCGGTACTGTTCGCCGTGCTCTGGCTGATGGAGCGGATGGGCAGTTTTTGGTGGTTTCACGTCTGGTTGTTCTGGTGCGTCTTCAACCTGCTTATCCTGTTCATTTACCCGACCTGGATTGCACCGCTCTTCAACAAATTCTCGCCGCTTGACGATGCACCGCTCAAGGAACGTATCGAAGCCTTGCTGCGACGTTGCGGGTTTGCCGCATCGGGGCTGTTCGTCATGGACGGATCAAAGCGTTCAAACCATGGCAACGCCTACTTCACCGGCTTCGGCAAGACCAAGCGCATCGTCTTCTTCGACACCTTGCTTGGCCGCCTGCAGTCAGCCGAGGTCGAAGCCGTGCTGGCCCATGAACTCGGCCATTTCAAGCACCGCCACGTGATCAAGCGCATCGCCCTGCTCTTTGCCCTATCGCTGGCCTTTCTCGCCCTGCTCGGACAACTGATGAATGCGGACTGGTTTTATGACGGACTCGGAGTAAGCACGCAAAGTACGGCTCTGGCACTGATTCTTTTTTTCCTCGCCGTGCCGGTCTTTACCTTTCTGCTGACCCCGCTGATGAGCCTGCTCTCGCGCCGTCACGAGTTCGAGGCGGACCGGTACGCCGCCGAGCATGCCTCGGCCGACGATCTGGTCAGCGCACTCGTCAAGCTCTATGAGGACAATGCGGCTACCCTGACCCCCGACCCGCTGCACTCGCTGTTCTACGACTCACACCCGCCCGCTGCGCTGCGCATTGAACGACTGGCGCATCCGACTTGAAGCTCAGAGGCACCATCGTTGCAGCGCATGGCCGGCAATATCAGGTTGAACTCGCCGACGGTGAAACCTTGTTGTGTTTTCCCCGCGGCAAGAAAAGTGAGCTGGCCTGTGGCGATCATGTCAGTGTGCTGCGCAGCGGAGATGGTCAGGGGGTAATCGCCGCGGTCGAGGAACGCCACACCCTCCTCTACCGCTCGAACGAATTCAAGCAGAAACTAATCGCCGCCAACGTCACGCAAATCGTTATTGTCGTCGCCACCGAACCTTCATTTTCCGACGAACTGGTGACGCGCTGCAT
>CAIVZW010000515.1 GCA_903910495.1 uncultured beta proteobacterium | reverse complement strand
GCGAACGGCCGCAGGAGCGCCAGGGCACTGCCGACGCCGCGCACAAGAAATTTGCCGACGAGAAATCGGAATTCCTGTCCTGGCTCAAGCTGTGGAACTGGTATCAGGGCGAGTTGGAACACAAGAAATCGCAGCGCAAGCTGGTGCAGGCCTGCCACGAAAACTTCCTCTCCGCCTTGCGCATGCGCGAGTGGCTCGACATCCACAGTCAGTTGCACGGTCTCGCCGCCGAACACGAGTGGAAGGAAAACCAGATCCCGGCGACCTATGACGCGATCCATCGTGCCCTGCTCTCCGGCCTGCTCGGCAACATTGGCTGCAAGTCGGAGGATTCCGGGTTCTACCTCGGTGCGCGCGGCATGAAGTTTCTCGTTCATCCCGGTTCGGTGCTGGTCAAGAAGGCCGGCAAATGGATCGCCGCCGCCGAGATCACCGAGACGACCCGGCTCTTTGCCCGCTGTGTCGCGCGCATCGAGCCGGAGTGGCTGGAGATAGTGGGCGCTCACCTGATCAAGCGTAGCTGGTTCGATCCGCACTGGGAAAAAAAGGCCATGCAGGCCGTCGCCTTCGAGCGTTCGACGCTCTACGGCATCGTCGTCAATCCGAAAAAACGTGTGAATTTCGGGCCGATGAACCCCGTCGAAGCGCGCGAGATCTTCATCCGCCAGGGCTTGGTCGGCGGTGAAATCAGCGAAGACTACGCCCGGCGCTGGACCTTCTTCACGCATAACCACCAGTTGATGCTCGACATCGAAACGCTTGAACACAAGTCGCGACGCCCCGACGTGCTGGTCGATGACGAACTGATTTTCGCTTTTTACGACCAGCTCATCCCGGAAGGCCTGAGTAACGGCGCCGAGTTCGACACGTGGCGGCGCGACGCTGAGCGCGACAATCCCAAGTTGCTGTATCTCAAGCGCGAAGACCTGATGCGCCACGAAGCCGCCGGCGTGACCACCGAAGCCTTTCCGCACCAGATCAGGCTGGGCGGCGTCGAGTTTGCGCTCACTTACCTTTTTGAGCCCGGCAGTGCGCGCGATGGCGTGACCATGACGGTGCCGCTGGCGCAACTCAACCAGATTCCGGTGGCGCGCTGCGAGTGGCTGGTGCCGGGCCTGCTCAAGGAAAAAGTCATCCAGTTGGTCAAGACGCTACCGCAGAAGATCCGCTCCAAGCTGGTCCCGGTGCCCGAGTTTGCCGCCGAGTTCGTCGCCAGTGTGCCCGCCTCCGACAAGGCGCTGGTGCCGGCGCTGATCCATTTCATCCTGCAGTCGCGCGGGCTCAATGCGCGCGGCTGGGAGATCACGCCGGACGCTTTCCGCCCTGACGTCCTACCGGCGCATTTCAGTTTCAACTTCAGGCTGATCGACGAGCATGAGCGTCAGCTCGGCCTGAGCCGCAGTCTGGCCGAGCTGCGCAGCGAGTGGGGCGGCAAGGCCAGGCAGGAGTTCTCCGAACTGCATGAAACGCCGTCCGAGTACTCGGGGATGACCGACTGGACTTTCGGCGAG
>CAIVZW010000514.1 GCA_903910495.1 uncultured beta proteobacterium | reverse complement strand
TTAGCCAAAATCCGTTCGTGGTGAGCCTGTCGAACCATGAACGGCCCTTCGATGCCCGGAAGGCAACGGGGCTTAGGGCTTATTTCCTCCTGGGGGTGAATACTTCAGCATTTCCTCAGGCAATACTTTCGATCAGCACCACAGCCTCGCTCGAAATGCCCTCCTCCCGCCCGACAAAACCCAGACCTTCGGCGGTTTTTGCCTTGACGTTGACACAGCCCTCGGACACTTGCAAATCGGCAGCAATATGGGCACGCATCTGCGGGATGTACGGGGCCATTTTCGGACGCTGGGCATTGATCGTCGCATCGACGTTGACGATGCGCCATCCGGCCTGGACAAGCATTTCGCGGGTGGCGCGCAGCAGCACCCGGCTGTCGGCACCGCGATAGAACTCGTCGCTATCGGGAAAATGCCGCCCGATGTCGCCCAGACCGGCCGCACCGAGCAGGGCATCAATAATCGCGTGCGCCAGCACATCGGCATCCGAATGACCCAGCAGGCCTGTCTCATGAGGAATCTCGACACCACCGATGATCAGTTTCCGTCCGCCCACCAGTGCATGGATGTCACCTCCCTGTCCGACGCGAATCATGCGCTTCTCCCCTGCAGAATGAGTTCCGCCAGACGCAGGTCGGCGGGATAAGTCACCTTGAGATTGCTCGCATCGGCTCGTACCAGACGTGGCTTGAGGCCGCTGGCTTCGATGGCTCCCGCCTCGTCGGTCAGCGCGGAATTTCCGGCCAGCACCTTGCATAACAGGCCATAACGGAACATCTGCGGCGTTTGCGCCTGCCACAGGCCGTCACGTGATTGAGTGGCGACAATTCGCTGCTCCGCATCGGCGCGTTTCAGCGTATCGGCGACCGGGACGGCCAGCAGGCCGCCGACCGGATCATCGGCCAGTTCTGCGCACAGCGCAGCCAGCATCTCCTGCGACAGACAGGGCCGGGCAGCGTCGTGCACCAGAACCCAGTCATCGTCGGCCAGCAGGCCGGTCGCAGCCATCAAACCGTTGACCACGCTCTCGGCACGCGTTGCTCCGCCACAAAATACGACGTGCAGCTTTGCGCCGAGGCTGGCCCAGTCATACGTTGCCCACCACTCATCGCCCGGAGACAGCACCACCCAGACCCGGTCTATCCACGCGCAATGGCATAAGGCAGCGAGCGAATGATGGATCATCGGCTTCCCGGCCAACTCAAGATACTGTTTGGGAACTTCAGACCCGAAGCGCGCCCCGTTACCGGCGGCAGGAACAATGGCGTAATGACGTGGCATCGCGCCATTCTAGCGGAAACTCTTCATTGGCGCGCCGCTTCAGAAAAAGGTTATCCGGATTTTCCAGTGGGCGTGCAGGTTTGAGCAAGCAAAACTGAAGTACGTCGAATTACACCGCCAAGGTGGACAATTGCTTGTGCGCCTTACGAACGTGCTGTTAATTCCGGGCTTAGGGATTTTCTAGGTCACAGGCATAACGACCCGTTGCGGACCTTCATCTTTTTGATAAACATGAGCTTTGAACCTCTGAATTAACCTAAAAAACTCAGTTGGACAGGTAAAAACCCGCTCATGGTTCGACAGGCTCACCACGAACGGGTTTTTAAGCTATCACCCGAAAGGTGAAACACCCGTTCGCCCTGAGCAGCCCGCACAGCGGGCGTGTCGAAGGGTACGTTATCTTGCAACTGCGGTTTTTAGGATTAACCGGTTGGAGCGGCTTTATCGAGAAAATGAAAATGTTTCTTTTATTGAAAGCAGCATGACTTCTAGATGCCCAAATTTATTAACATCGAATTTAGCTGGCATGGGAGTCTTGTTGCCAATGAGAAACAGACCGACACCTGATTCAGCACCAAAAACAAATTTTAATTGTCCTTCCTTCCAGCC
>CAIVZW010000513.1 GCA_903910495.1 uncultured beta proteobacterium | reverse complement strand
GATTGTCCTTTTTCGACTTTGGATATACCACCAACATGTAAATTCGATGATCTTCCTTGATCCAGTAGTAAATCACCCGAACACCGCCACTTTTGCCATGACCCTGCACGGCATAGCGTAATTTGCGAATACCCCCACCGCCTTTGATGATGTCGCCACACTGCGGATTGTTCATCAGGATGTTTTGCAGGCCAGTGTATTCATCATCGGTCAATAGTGCTGTGACCATTCGGGTAAAACTTGGAGTTTCGATGAATTCCATACCTGTGATCATATACGCCATTGGCGGACATTTCAAGCATCATGGCAATGGCCCTCTTGATCTAAGCGCGTTCAGAAACCAAAGGGATATCTTATCGTCGCAAACCCATTTTACGACGTCCGCATCTATTGGACTGCAGGACGATTTTCAAGTCTGAAAAAAGCCAGCACCTCGTCAAGCTCACGGGTGCGTTTCATCGGCGGCAGACTGCGCCAGATGCGTTTGCCGTAGGGCTTGGTAATCAGGCGCGGGTCGCAGATCATCAGCACGCCGCGATCACTTTCATCGCGGATCAGGCGTCCGGCACCCTGCTTGACGTTGATTACGGCCCGCGGCAACTGATAGTCCATGAAAGCGTTCCGACCCTCGTTCTTCATGCGTTCGATACGTGCCGAGAGTACCGGATCATCGGGCGGCGCGAAAGGCAATTTATCGATGACCACCAGCGACAGGGCTTCGCCGCGCACATCGACGCCCTCCCAGAAGCTCTGGCTGGCCACCAGAACGGCGTTGCCGAGCCGGCGGAAACGTTCCAGAAGTTCGTTCTTGCTGCCTTCGCCCTGCAGCAGCAGGGGGAAATCGAGTCCGGCGCGTTCCAGATACTCGGTCAGCAGTTCATGCGTACGGCGCATGGCGCGCAGCGAGGTGCACAGGAAAAACGCCCGGCCACCGCTGGCTTCGAGAACCGGGAAAGCGGTCTTGACCACGGCCTCGGAAAATGCGTAGTCGTTGGGATCGGGCAGGTTTTGCGGGGCGTAAAGCAAGGCCTGGCGCGCATAATCGAAAGGACTGTCCCAGTAGGCCGACTCGGCCTGATCAAGCCCCATCTCGCCGCAGTAGTGGCCGAAATCGCGCTGCACGGCCAGCGTCGCCGAAGTGAAGATCCAGGCGCGCGGATGCCCGCTCATCTGCTTCTTCATGATGTTGGCGATGATCAGCGGCGTGGCGTTGAGTTGCAGTGAAAGCGTGTAAGTCTCGCCCCAGCGCACGTAATCGGCATCGCCACCCTGCTGCCAGCGGCGCCACTGGGCAAGCAACTCGCCGGCCCTGCGCCAGCAGTTTTCCAGGCCTTCCGAGCGTTGCGCCTGCGTTTCGAGCAGGGCCGTGAACACCTCGAGTTCACGGATCAGGCCAACCACGCTGTTATCAAAACCCATGCGCTCTTCAAGCTGGGCCAGCGAGAAACGTGCCGCTTCGACGGGCAGGATCAGGCGCAAATCCTTGGCCGCTTTTTCCACAACACCGCACAATTTGGGCAGATCAAGGCAATCGCGTGCCGAGGCCAGACCTTCTGTCCGGGCGTCACGCGCCAGATCGATAACCTGCGCCGTCGACACGTTGTCGCCGAAGAACAGGCTGGCAGTTTCCGGCAACTGGTGGGCTTCGTCGAAGATCACCGTATTGCAGGCCGGCAGCAGTTCGGCGGTGCCTTCGTCACGCAGCATCACGTCGGCAAAGAACAGATGGTGATTGACCACTACCAGATCGGCGGCCAGTGCCTCGCGCCGTGCTGCCAGCACGAAACACTCCTTGTTGTTCGGGCAGTCCTGCCCGAGGCAGTTTTCGCGCGTCGAAGTCACCAGCCCCCAGACCGCTGAATTTTCGGGCACATCCGTACAATCAGCCTTGTCGCCGGTTTTCGTCTTCTTGGCGAAGCGCGCGATGCGCTGCGCGTGTGTCGCATCTTCACGCGCAATGAAACGGCCATCGGCCAGCGAACGTTCAAGGTGGTAATGGCACAGATAGTTGGCCCGCCCCTTGAGCAGCGCCACCCTGACCGGCGAAGCCAGTGCCTTGCGCACGGTCGGGATGTCGCGCGAGAAAAGCTGATCCTGCAGATTCTTGGTGCCGGTCGAAACAATCACCTTGCCCCCGGAGAGCAGGGCCGGAACGAGATAGGCAAAGGTTTTCCCGGTGCCGGGTCCGGCTTCTGCAACGAGCACGGTATTGGCGGCCATCGCCGCCGCAATGCGCTCGGCCATTTCAAGCTGCTGCGCACGCAGACGGTAG
>CAIVZW010000512.1 GCA_903910495.1 uncultured beta proteobacterium | reverse complement strand
TCAATCAACCCGGCTACGTGAAATACGTTGCCGAAGAGATCGCCCGTTTGCGGGATATTCCAGTCGAAGACCTTGCCAAAGCCACGACGGACAATTTTTACTGTCTTTTTCCTGACGCCAGAACGAGAATGAGCCAATGAAAATTTTTGCTTTGTTATGTGTACTGCTGCCGGCTCTTGCCTCGGCAGGAGCTTATGAAGATATGGAAGAGGCACTGATTCACGGTGACACGGCCGTTGTCATCAAGCTGCTCGACCGGGGCATGGATGTCAATACGGTCGACAGGACAGGCGATACCTTGCTTACCCTGTCCGTACGGCGGGACATGCCTGAACTGGTCGACTATCTGATGCAGCGCCGGGCGCGCCTCAACAGTCGCAATCGGAATGGCGAGACAGCGCTGAGCATTGCGGCCTTTACGGGTAAGCTGGCGTATGTTCAGCGCCTGGTTGAAGCCGGTGCCGAGGTCAACTTCTATGGCTGGCCGCCAATTACGTATGCAGCCTTCAACGGACATGTCGCCATTGTCGACTACCTGCTTAAACGTGGCGCCGAAATCAATGCCAAGACCGAAAACGGGTCAACAGCCCTGTTACTTGCGGCACGCAATGGGCATCTCGAAGTGATCAAGCTGCTCCTGAAAAACAAAGCCGACCTGACGATTGCCAATGAAAACGACGACACCGCAGTCGATGCGGCGATGAAATCAAACAACAGTGAAATTCTGGATTTGTTGCGTGCCGCCGGCGGGCGTTCGGGCAAGACTCTCGTTATCGAACTTTCAAAATAAGGGTTTTTCCATCACCGCGATGGGAAGCACGCGAATTTTACCGGCCTTCAGGAACTTGTTGATAATCCGGTAGATATCCGGATCAAAGTCGTCTCTGCTGCGGTTCTCAAGAAGCTCATGCAGTGCCGCTTCATCATGAACCGTACCCAGATAGCGCCAACAATCGATCAGATGGTAATCCTCGCGCATCCCGAATTCGTCACGCTCGATCAGGGCTACCGGCCCGGCGTATGGCCATTCGTTTAGCCTGAACTTTGCCAGTGCCGCCATCAGTCTGGCACTGTGTAGTGATAGCGCCTCTTTTCCGACACACACGCCGCGACAGGTTTTCTGCTTGTAGCCGACACAGGCTTCCCCTTGCATTCCTTCCCCGATTCCGATCTGGGTATGGCACAGACGATGTGCCTCGGCAATCTTGCGCAGGGCAAGCAGGGCTTCGCGACGGTTTGTGTACAGGCCAAAAAGATCAGTCGCCACTGCAAAGTCCATATCACGGGCATAGACGAGTAGCGGGCGAAAATCGCCTTCTCCCTGCTGCACCAGTTGCCATGAGCAAAGATCATCGACCGGTTTGCGCGCTGGAGCAGACAATTTGATCTCGCACAGACGTGCGCCAAGTTCTCCGGCCGCCTCGTGCCAGTCGATGCGCCAGGTGTTTCTTACCAATGCCGTATCACGCTTGGCCGGGGCAAAATGCGCGAGCACCTGCTGGCGGATATTCGAACTGCGCTTGATCAGCAGAACACTGCCGTCCTCGCCATACATGACATACGCTCCCGGTGCTTCCGGCAGGTCGTCGATTAGCGCTGGGTCAATTTGAGCAGGCAAGTCCGGTCGGCCAACAATGATGGCGATGGCGTCCCGGATACTGTCCACCGGCACTATGTTGTGCCAGTGCTGCCATAGATCCCAGAGTACCCGTGCATCAGCCAATGCACGATGCCGGTCAGCAACGGCGATCTTGAAACGCGTCACCAGAGCATCAAGGCTATGGCGATGATGTTCGGGGAACAACTTGCGTGAAAGTTTGTCGGTACAAAGGTTGGGCGCGCGAAAATCAATGCCGAGGCGTTTGAATTCGCGTTTGAGAAAGGTGTAGTCAAAACGGGCATTGTGGGCGATGAACACGCGGCCACGGAGTTTTTCAAGAACGATGGGGGCCAGTTGCTCGAAGCTCGGTGCCGTTGAAACCATCGCCGAGTCGATCCCGGTCAGCCGGGTAATGAAGTCTGAAACAGGACCACCGGGATTGACCAGGGAACTCCACTCGCGCGCTCCATTCTGATCGACCTC
>CAIVZW010000511.1 GCA_903910495.1 uncultured beta proteobacterium | reverse complement strand
GCTGGCCTATGGGTTGATCGTGCAGGACGAACGGCTGCCGCATACGCTGCTCTCGGATCGCGAGTTCCAGATTTTCCGTCTGCTCACGCAGGGCAGCGGGATCAAAGAAATCGCCGAGCAGCTCAATCTGAGCGCCAAGACTGTGAGTACGTACAAGACGCGCATCCTGCAGAAGATGCAGATGACCCAACTCACCGATCTGCTGCGCTACGCCCTCGAGCACGGCCTGCTCGGCGCGGCGCTGCAGGGCGTAACCCCCTGCCGGCCAACGAATCGCCAGCGTACCGACAGGCCGGCACTTGCGTCCGGCGCCTTGCGACCCATTGGCGAGGGCGATTGCCTATGACTGCAGAATCCAGCGCAAGGCCGCTACGCGGCGTGCATCACTTTAGCCGTTTTGCCGATCTCACGGCCCTGGCCTGGTTTGTCCTGCTCGTCTGCATCGCCGGCACGCTGTCTATCTGGTACCTTGCCCGGCGCGAGGCCGTCGCCAGCGCCACATTGAGCTTCCAGAGCGAGGTGAGCGACGTGCGCATGGCGATCGAACGGCGCATGGAAGACTATATCAGCCTGTTACGTGGCGGGGGCGCGCTCTTCAATGCCGTCGGCAACATCAGCCAGGGGCAGTGGCAGCGCTATGTCTCCAGCCTGAAGATCGGAACCCACTGGCCGGGCATGATGAGCATGGGTTACGTGCAAATGCGCGCTGCGGCGAGCCCGGACACGGCCGTGCCAATCAAGGCCGGGCGTGTTGGCGAGCCCTACAGCCGCATTCTTTACCTTGAATCCTTTTCCGCAATGAACCGGCAGGCCCCCGGTTATGACCCATTCGCCGAGGCAACGCGGCGCGCGGCGATGGAGCGGGCGCGCGACAGCGGCGCCACGGCGGTTTCCGCTGGCGTGCAACTGCTCCGGGCGAAGGGCAGCGAGGGCCAGGAGGGCGAGATCGGATTGCTCATCTACGTTCCGGTTTACGCGCCGGGGTCCCTGCCGGAAACGGTCGAGCAACGCCGCCGCGCGTTGCACGGATTCGTCTATGGCGTCTTTCGTCTGTCCGACCTGATGCGCGGCGTGCTTGGCGAGGCTGGCGCACACTTCGATTTTCGCCTGTATGACGTGGCCCCGGCGCTGCCCGAAGCGCTGCTCTTTGATTCGCAACAATCGCCCGACCGGCGGCCGGCGCTCTACACCGAGACCACCGGCATCAGCCTGCCAGGACGAAGCTGGCGTCTGGAAATGCATGGCCAGCCGGCGTTCGAACAGTCGCTGATGAGCGACCTGCCGACGACGGTGGCCATAGGTGGCGTGCTGATCAATCTGTTCCTGCTTCTCCTCGCCATCCTGTTGCAGGAGTCCAGGCGTTCGCATGCGCAACTGCGCAAGCTCTCGCTGGCTGTGGAACAAAGCCCGGAGAGCGTCGTCATCACCGATACCGAGGCCTGCATCGAGTATGTGAACGAGGCGACCATCCTGGCGACGGGTTACCGCCGCGAGGAGCTTGTCGGCAACAACCCGCGCCTTCTCAACTCGGGCCATACGCCGCCCGCGACCTTCGTGGCCATGTGGCTTGCCCTCAAGCAGGGCCGGGTCTGGCAGGGCGAGTTGATCAACCGCACCAAGGACGGCAGGGTCTACGTTGAGTCCGCCACCATCTCGCCGCTCCAGCAGCCCGACGGGTCGATCACGCACTACGTGGCGGTCAAGGAAGACATAACCGAAAAGAAGCGCATGGCTGAACAGCTTGATTTTTACCGCAGCCATCTTGAAGATCTGGTCGGGCAACGGACGAGCGAGCTGAACGTCGCCCGCGAGCAGGCCGATACGGCCAACGAGGCCAAGAGCCGCTTCCTGGCCAGCATGAGCCACGAGATCCGTACCCCGCTCAACGCCGTTATTGGCTTTGCTCACCTCTGCCTGAATCTCGATCTTGCCGACCGCGAGCGCGGCTACCTCGAGAAAATCAGCAGCGCGGCGGAGTCGCTACTCGGCGTGGTCAACGACATCCTGGATTTTTCCAAGGCCGACGCCGGCAAGCTGCAGCTTGAGTCCATCCCCTTCGCCCTGAGCGAGGTGCTGCAGCGCGTCGCCAGCCTGTTCTCGCTGGCGACGCGGAATTCGGGTGTCGAACTCGTCGTTGGCGCCCGACCGGGCGTGGCGGACAGTCTGGTCGGTGATCCACACCGCCTGGGTCAGGTGCTGATCAATCTGGTCGGCAATGCCGTCAAGTTTACCGAACGCGGCGAGATCAATCTGACCGTCGAGCCGCTGCCGCATGGCGCCGGGGCGCTGAGCCTGCGCTTCAGCGTCAGTGATACCGGTCCGGGAATGACGCCGCAAGAGCAGGCCCTGCTGTTCATCCCCTTCTCGCAGGCAGACACTTCAATCACGCGCAAACATGGCGGCACCGGCCTCGGCCTGGCGCTCTGCAAAAAGCTGGTGACGTGCATGGGCGGCGCGATTGAAGTCGAAAGCGAAGCCGGGGTCGGCTCCTGCTTCAGTTTCAGCGTCGTCTTCGCCAGCCCCGTGGAGCTGCCCGCCGCCCGCCCGGGCCCCTCGCTCCTCGCCGGCATGAAGGTGCTGGTGGTGGAAAACAGCGACGCCATGCGCAGCTTGCTGACCTACAGCGTCAAGGCTTTCGGCTGCCAGGTCGAGGCCGTCGATGGCGGTCAGGCGGCGCTGGCCAGCATCGGGTCGGGAGCTCGCTTCGACTTCATCCTGATGGATTGGCACATGCCCGGGTTCGATGGCCTGGCCACCGCGCGCGACATCCGCAGGGCCGGCCATGGCGTTCCCATTCTGCTGATCAGTGGCGACGAGCCGGCGCTGGCACGCGCCAGTGCGCGCGAGCTGGGGGTCAGGATCGACGCCTTTCTGTGCAAACCGGTGCCGGTCGCGATGCTGCACGAGGCCATGCTCAATGCCCTCGATGAACCGGCCGCGCCGGCGGCCACCGCCGCCCGGCCGAACCTGGCTCCGGCACTGGGTGGCAAGCGCATCCTGATCGTCGATGACAACGATTTCAACCGACAGGTCGGCCGCGAACTGGTCGAGCTCACCGGCGCTACGGTCGATACCGCCAACGATGGCGCGCAGGGGGTGGCTGCGGTCGCCGACGGCGACTACGATCTGGTCCTGATGGATATCCAGATGCCGGTGCTCGACGGCCACGGCGCCGCGCGCCGCATCCGCGCCATGCGGCGCGATCTGCCGATCATCGCGTTGACCTCGCATGCACTGTACGACGAGCAAGAGCGCGCGCTGGCCTCGGGCATGAACGCCCTGCTCACCAAGCCGATCCTGCCCGCTCTCCTTTACGCGACGCTGGCCGACTGGCTGGGCGGCAACGCGGGCCCGGCGCAGACCGCGTCCGCCATTCCGCCCGGCGCGGCGCCTGCCTGCCTGCCCGCGCCAGCGCATCAGGAGCGGGCTGACGTTTTCGATCTGGCCGGGGCGCTGTCCCGGGTCGATGGCGACCGCCCGTTGCTCGAGCGCTTTCTGCGCCTTTTTCGCGAGCGCAACGCCGGCATCGTCGACGAGATCGGTGCGGCGCTGGCCAGGCAGGACAGAATGACGGCGCGCCGGCTGGTGCATGCCCTCAAGGGCGGGGCCGCCACCATCGGCATGGTCGCGCTGCATTCGGCGACGCTGTGCCTCGAGGAGTCCCTGGCGCCTGACGCCGTGATCGAGCCGGCGCGTAGCAGTGGGCAATTTACCGTGCTGCAGGCGACCTGGCTGCAGTCGCTGGAAACCCTGGCGGACCTGCTCGACAATCCCGCGTCAGCGCTGCAGGACGTCAATCCGGGGGGCATCTCATGAATCCAGATTGTCCATTGGGCGAAATTTGGGGCAAAAAACCGTTCGTGGTGAGCTTGTCGAACCATGAACGGCCCATCGACAGGCTCAGGGCGAACGGGTTTTGGGCTAATGGATAATCTGGGATGAATCCGCTTGCGAAGCCGGTGCCAGAGGCCGGAGTTGCCGGCCGCCTGCTGATCGTCGATGACGACCCGGTAGTCAGTGGCATGCTTGCCGCCACCCTGTCCGCCGTTGGCCACGAAACCATGGAAGTCAGCTCGGGCGAAGCCGCCCTGGTCCTGCTGGCGACGATGAACAGTAGAACGCTGCCCGACATCGTCTTTCTCGACATCGAGATGTGGGACGGCATTGATGGCTTTGAGGTCTGCCGCCGGATCAAGGGCAACCCGGCTACGCGCTCGCTGGCCGTGATCTTTATTACCGGCAAGAGCGACCAGGCCTCCGAGCAACTCGGCTTCGCCCTTGGCGCGGCCGACTACATCACCAAGCCGATCAGTCCGCCGATCGTCCGCGCCCGCGTGAAAACGCAACTGGCGCTCAAGGCCGCCGCCGATTTCCTGCAGGATCGCAACGCCTATTTGGAACAGGAAGTGGAGCGGCGTACCGAGGAGTTGCGCATCAGCCAGGAAGTGACCCTGGTGGCACTGGCCTCGATCGCTGAAACCCGTGACAACGAAACCGGCAATCACCTCCTGCGTACCCAGCACTATGTGCGCGCCCTGGCGCAGCATCTGCGCCAGCACGCCCGCTTCTCCGGCGTACTGGACGATGAGTTCATTGACCGCCTGTTCAAGGCGGCGCCGCTGCACGACATCGGCAAGGTGGGGATTCCCGACCGCATTCTGCTCAAACCCGGCCGGCTTGAGCGCGATGAATTCGCCATCATGAAGACCCATTCCATGCTTGGTCGGGATGCCATCGAAACCGCGCAGCAGCGGTTCGGTGTGCGCCTGCCCCTGCTCGAGACGGCGATGGAGATCGCCCTCTCGCACCATGAAAAGTGGGACGGAAGCGGCTATCCCGAAGGCCTGGCCGGCGAACTGATTCCGCTCTCGGCACGGCTGATGGCGGTGGCCGATGTTTATGATGCGCTGGTCAGCCGCCGGGTGTACAAGACGGCGATGGCGCATGCCCAGGCTGCCGAAATCATCATCGCCGGACGCGCAGGCCATTTTGATCCCGCTATCGCCGATGGCTTTATGGCCGTGCAGGACGAGTTTCTCACGATTACAGGACGCTTCGCCGACCACGACAGGCAGGTCGCCGAACTGGAAGCGCGCACTAGCAGCGCAGCAAGCGCAGGGCATTGATGGAAAACTTGAACAACGCCGACTCCGCCGCCGCTGGCGGGTGCATCATGATTGTCGATGACGACCCGGTGGTGGCCGGCATGCTCGGCGCCTCGCTGGCCGCTGCCGGCTACCACGTCGTCGAGCTGAACTCGGGAGAGGAGGCCCTGGCACGGCTGAACGGGGGCGCCGGCGCGAACGATGAGCCGCCGCCCGATATCGTCTTTCTCGACATCGAGATGGGGATGGGCATCGATGGCTACGAAACCTGTCGCCGCCTGCGCACGGCCGCTGCGACGCGCCACCTGCCGGTTATTTTCCTGTCCAGCCACGATGAGCCGGATGAGCGCCTGTGCGCTTATGACGCCGGCGGCAGCGACTTCATGGCCAAGCCCTTCATCCCCGCCGAGGTCTTGCGCAAGGCCAGACTGGCGGTCCGGCAGCAGCGCCGGCAGCAGGCGATGGAAGCGGAAAACCGCTCGTTCTCTGACCAGGTCAGCAGCGCACTCACCGGCTACAGCGATTCGGAGATCACGCTCAGGTTCAATCGCGGCGCGCTCGGTTGCCGCTCGCTGCATGCTTTGACGCTTCTGATCATCGAGTCGATGGGCGCTTTTGACATCCACTGTCACGTCCAGTTGCGCAGCCCCGGCGCTACCCTGACCCTGACCCCTGAGGGGCTGGCCTCGCCCCTGGAGGAATCGGTGATTGCCATTTCGCGCTCGATCGACCGCGTTTTCAGTTTCCAGAACCGGCTCATCGTCAACTATGACAGCGTCTCGCTGCTGGTCACCAATATGCCGGTTGCCGACGAAGTTCTGTGCGGGCGCATCCGCGATCAGGCCGCCGTCATCGCCGAGGTCGCCGAACTGGCGGTCGGCAACATCAACCTGCGCAGCGATGCGATCCTGCGCGCCGAAGAATTGCGCAAGCTGGCCGAGGCCAGCCGCCAGGCGGTCGAAGATCTGCGGGCCAGTTATCGCGATCAGCAACTGCTGACCCGCCTCGAATTCGAGACCATGACAAACACGATCGAAGGAATGTACGTCCATCTCGGACTGTCCAACAATCAGGAATTTACCATCAGTGATACCGTACGCAGTTCGGTTGACCGGGTCCTGACCTTGTTCGATGCCAGCACCGAACTCGACCGCAGCTTCGCAGGCATCGTCGAAGGGCTGACGCGGGCCTGCCACTACAAGATTTCCCTGGATGACGAGTCGCAGCTCACTGTCGAGCTTTTCTGATCCGGACAACTACGGTTAGACACGGCCAACAAGGGGAAATGGCTGCGCCCTGTTCCCCATTGCAAGCAGTGACTTATATCTAAACAGTATAAAATATTGAAATTAGGTTTATTTTGTTGTAGAGTTCGATTTCAATATTGGGGCAGGAGCGCTACCAGCGCTATTGTTTAGATAACCATAATTCCGTGTTTCATTCTCTTAAAACAGCTCTTAAGCCTAAAGAAATCGAGATTCACTCAAATT
>CAIVZW010000510.1 GCA_903910495.1 uncultured beta proteobacterium | reverse complement strand
GGCCCATCGGGCATACATCCGGTCTCCGAAAGGAGCTCTTTGACTGGAGAGCCGTATGCGGGAAATCCGCCCGTACGGTTCGGAGGGAGGGGTGGCGCATATCGCGCCATCCCTACCCCTATCCAGGGGCGCCGGAGGCGCTTTTATACCTTCAGCCTAAACGCTTTCGTTTTCCACTAGTGCCTAGTGCCTCTTACTGATGGATATGCACCACCTTCGCCGGCTCGAAGCCGTTGAAGTGGGTGGCGGAGGCGACGCTGTAGGCGCCGATGTTGCGGCTGAAGAGGAGATCGCCGAGCTTGAGGCTGGTGGGCAGCACTTCGGACATCGAGATCACGTCGAGGGCATCGCAGGTTGGCCCGAAGACCGTGCAGATCTGGGTCTCGCCGCCCTTCTTGAACGATTCCATCGGGTATTTGCAGTGGTCGAAGATGATGCCGGAGAACGTGTTGTAGACGCCGTCGTCGACATAGTAGCAGAGCTTGCCGTCGCGCACGGCCTTGCCGATGATCTTGCTGACCGAAGTGCCGGCGGTGGCCACCATGAAACGGCCGGGTTCGGCCAGGATCTCGATGTCCTTGGGGAAGAGCCGGTTCAGCTCGGCATTGATCTTGCGCGCCAGTTCGCTGAACGGTTTGACCGTGGCATCGTAGGGGGCCGGAAAGCCGCCGCCGATGTCGAGCAGGTTCATCCGCGTGTAGCCGCGGGCCTTTGCCTCGTCGAAGACGGCCGCCGCCAGGTTGATCGCCTGCACGAAATTCTCGAAATTGGTCGTCTGGCTGCCGACATGGAAGCTCAGGCCCTCGACCACCAGGCCCTCTTTGACCGCCGCCAGGATCAGGTCGACCGCTTCGCCGGGCGCTGCGCCGCACTTGGACGACAGCTCGACCATGGCGCCGGTGTTCGGCACCTTGAGCCGCAGCACCAGGCCGGTGTTCGGGGCATATTTCTTGATCTTCTTGATCTCTTCGGCGTTGTCAAACGTCACCAGCGCCTTGTACTGGTCGAGCTCCTGCAGCGACTCGTTGACCTTGATCGGATTGGCATAGATGATCTTGTCCCAGATCCAGTCCTGGCGCTCTTTCTTCGGCAGATCCTTGATGTTCTCATGGACAATATTGAATTCCGGCATCGAGGCGACGTCAAAGCTCGAACCCGCGTCGAACAGCGTCTTCACCACGGCCGGGTCGGGAAACGCCTTGACGGCATAATACGCCTGGACCCGCGGCAGGTATTTCTTGAAGGTGAGGTAATTCCGGCGCAACACATCATGATCGACCACGACGATCGGGGTCCCGTGAATTTTTGCCAGCTGCAGCAGTTCTTTTGCCGTTGCCATGAATGCCTCCCAGGAATCCTGCCAGGCACCCGTGGTGCATGGACATTTTATCCGTCTAAAAACCAACACCTTGCAAACACCACCCGATCCTCGGCAGCGCTCAAAAAAGCCCCTGCCGGAGCCAGGTCGCTAAAATGTAGCCGAGAAGCGCAGACCGGCAAGCCGGAAAAGAGTGAATTGTGAAGAGAGAATGCTCAAATAGGCACTAGGCATAAGGCACTAGGC
>CAIVZW010000509.1 GCA_903910495.1 uncultured beta proteobacterium | reverse complement strand
GTCACCGAGCATGACGAATATCTTGTGCGCCTTGTGTTGCACTTTCCCGGCGATTGCCATGCCCACTCCGCAGCCCAAGCCATTGCCCAGAGTACCCGTGCTCATTTCGACACCAGGGCATTTATTCATGTCAGGATGACCTTGCAGTTTGCTTCCGTACTTACGCAGCGTATTCAGTTCCGCCACGTCAAAGAAGCCGCGGCGGGCCAGGCATGCATACAGCACCGGGCAGCAATGTCCCTTCGAAAGAACAAAGCGGTCTCTGTTCTCCCATTTGGGCTGCTCCGGTTTAATATTCAACACATTGAAATACAATGCTGTGGCGATATCGGCGGCAGACAGACTGCCACCCGGATGTCCCGAACCTGCCGCATGGACCATTTTCACAATATCTGTGCGGATGGTACGGGCCATGCCTTTCAATGCACTAACATCCAGTTTATGAAATTTTTCCATCATTTTTGCCTTATTTTCCGAATAGATGCATATAAATAAGTGGTGAGCTGTTTAACAGATCAAGCAATCGCTGATCTTGACCCCAACTTCCTCATTGCACATCTTCTTCACTGCTTCAACAACTGCGTCCAAACCGGTATAGAAACTGCACAACACCGGTGTCTTTGTGTCTTTTAACTCCGGTAGAAGTGCCCTCATACTGACTTGCGCCATAACAATTGCATCGAAGCCTTGTTTATCCAATTTTTGGATACTGTCGATCAGGATCTCGTTGTGCCGCTTGCTATCTCCCGCGGCAAGAGCTTCCCAGGCGGGTTGGTCAAGGAATTCCGTGAATTCAATTTCGCGCCCCATCGCTTTGCCATATCGATCAATGGCTCTCCGGCTTGGCCCCAATGTGGTCGGAAGCGTTGCAATAAGCGCTATTTTGTTGCCGAGCTTTGCTGCTTGATTAGCCATTGCATCATCGATCTTGACCACGGGCACCGATACAACTTGAGCAAATATGTCTGCAACCTCTCCCACCGTGGAGCAGGAATTCAGGATCAAATCAGCACCCATGGATTCAGCCGCCATGGCATAGAGCGTCATTCGCTGAATGACCGACTGGGTAGGCTTTCCAGCCTTTCGTATTTCCGGCAACAGCGAGCTGTCAGTGATGTAGTCGATACAGACCCCAGGCAAATGTTGTTCGAGATAGGCAATTGTGTCTTCTCTCTTGGCAAAGCTGGTCTGAAGTATGACGACGCGTTTGTTGTAATCCATTAAAGATCTCCGTTCTGCAATATAAATCTCATCAACATCTCTGTTCGATTCGTTGGAGTTAGCTTAGAAGAATGAAACTAGGAAATGAAACACTCATTTTCTATTCGCCTAACCGCCTCTCAAGTTCTGCGGTTTTACACAATCTGGGTTATAAGTGGGCCTCTTAGAAAACTCCCAACAGCGGCTACTCGTTAAACCCGATAGATTTCCTTGGTGACCAGACGTATTAGTTCGTTATAGTTCTCTTCGGCCATCAACTTGCGGTATTTTTTGGCGTCGAGATTGTTGACCAGATTCCAGATGCCCAGGCTGACCTCAGCATGGCGCTCGAAGAAATCGATGATATTGAAAATCCGCGGCGAAGCATCGGTGGTGAAATACTTGTTGTAGCCGTATTCCTTGGCCCAGAACAGCAGTTCGACGTAGCCCAGGAAGTGCCTGCTGCCGCCGACTAGATCCCAGTCCGCCTTGGTGTCGTTGTCATTGGTATGCACATAGACATCGAATCCGGATTCAAGCGTGGTGACCAGCATCTGCGCCGGATTTTCCTGGCTCATGATCGAGTGCCCGAAGTCCAGCGTGACGCCGGTATTCTTGTTGCCGACTTCCTTCAAGAGCAGCAGCGTCTTGGCCGTGCTGTCGAGTTGGCAATGCACACGCACTTCCGAATATTTGGGTTCTAGGAAGAGCGGAATCTCCGGCAGGTAATCGGCTGCTTCACCCACCGTTTCGATCATGTACTGCCATGCCGTCTTGTAGTCGATCTGGAACAGCATGTCGTAACCGTCGGACAAGGGGCAGCAGGTGACGTGGGGTGCGCCGACGGCCTTGGCGAAATCCTTGGCTTGCTTGATGATGGCTACGGCCTCGTTTCGTATTTCCTTGATCGGACGCGACAGGCTGCCGGAAATGAACTTTGGGTCCTTCTTGATATTGGCGTTGATCGCCGCCCAATTCAGGCCGAACTCCTTCATCATCGCTTTGATTTCTTCGGGCGTTGTCGTCTCGTGTGGATAAACCATTTCGACGCCGTCAAAGCCTTTGATCTGCTGCACCATTTGCAGCTTTTCGCGGGTGGTCTTGACTGTATGATATTCGCAAAAACGGTCCTGCTTCTTGCTCAGGAAGGAAATGATCACGCTCTGTTTCATGGTTTTTATCCTTGACTCAAGTGTTACTCTTGTAATGGTTTAGCTACCAGCTAGAGAATAATGCGCAACTTGGGTTCTACAAAAGCCCGAAACTACCTCCTTGGATCCCAATGTTTTTTCAATTTCCAATTTTGTTTTCTTGAGGAAGCTTATTCCTGCGCGTATCCATGTCTCTTCCTTCGTTAAGGTCTCTTCTTCGCTTTCCAAGCGTTCCATCCAAAGCTCGACGAGAAAATGCGGAGATCGGCCCGAGGACCAAACGGCCCGCATCAACTCAGGAATGTCCAGAAGTCCATCTCCAACAGGGCACCCCCTGATGTTGAAACCAATGACGCCTTTGCCGCCCTGAGCCCATGGAATCACCACCGCATCTTTGACGTGAACCGATGCGGCAAGAGGCGCAAGATGCAATAATGTTTCTGCAGGGCCCACCAGCCTGCTGATTGAATTGAGGGGGTCCGGACAGGCTCTGACGTTCGCATGATCAATGTCGTGGATGAGCCAGGCAATTTCAGCCGGCGCGAGTCCGAAGTGGTTCTCAAAGGCCAGGGTTACGCCCGACGCAACAAGATCGGGCAACAATGAGCGGATCATGTCAGCCTGTTCGTTAACGGAAGCTTCTCGTTTCTCTCCCATAACGAGCCTCAGGATTCGGGAACCCACAATCTGAGCAGTCCTGATGGAACGCCTAATTGTTGCCGGATCGTCCCCTTTGGTGCCGACCTCAAGAATTATGCCCTTCCCTGCTGCAACCTGTGCAAGCTCAAGGAGTGTGGTTTCTGGCAAAGGTTCAAGAGGCAAGTTATGGCATATCTGTATTACTTCCGCTCCTGCATCGCAGGCCCGATCTATAAGGTTGAAATGGTCGATTTGCCCAAAGGCAATCGTCCATCGATAGGCGTGGGTGGAAATGCCAATGGCCATCTTTCAGTCCTTTCTGATATGCATTTACCTGTTGCTTTGCCATGTTGGCTCACTGTTCAGCACCACTCACAACAATTTGTTGATCTGCTTGGCTAAATGGCAAGCGACAAAATGACCGGGTTCGATCTCATCCAGTATTGGGGACAACTCCGAACAGATTCTTTCAGCGTAATTGCAGCGCTTGCAGAAGCGACAGCCGGGCTTGGGGTCAATGGGTGAAGTTAACTCTCCTTTGAGGATAATTCTTTTCTTTTGGTGGTGAATGCTTGGGATTGGGATAGCCGACAGCAGGGCCTTCGTATAGGGATGGCAAGGATGTGCGTAGAGTTCCTGAGATGGTGCCTTCTCCATGAACTCGCCAAGATACATCACACAGATGTCATGGGAAATATGTTTCACCACCGACAAATCATGAGTGATGAAGATATAGGTCAGCCCTTGTTCATCCTGCAAGTCCTGCAGCAGATTCAAAATCTGTGCCTGAATCGAGACGTCAAGCGCTGAAACTGGTTCATCGCAAACAATGAACTCCGGATTGAGAGCCAAGGCTCGGGCAATACCGATTCTCTGGCGTCGCCCGCCATCAAGCTCATGAGGATACGTACTGGACAGTCTTTCAGCGATGCCCCCTGTATCCATGAGTTCCCTGACCCTGGCGTTGATTTGATCCTTAGTGAATAACTTACAAATTGCAAGCGGCTCGGCAATCAACTGACTCACGGTCATTCTTGGGTTGAGGGACGAAAAGGGGTCCTGGAAAATGATTTGCATTTTTTTCCGGAGTTCAAACAATTCCTTCTTGCTTGGGTTTGTGATGTTTTCTCCATCGAAGAATATCTGACCATCTGTGATGTCAAGCAGATGTAACACGAGCCGCCCCAGAGTTGACTTTCCGCATCCAGATTCGCCGACAATGCCAAGTGTTTTCCCTTTCTCGATACTGAACGAGACACCGTCTACAGCGTGAAGAATGCCCTTCGGTGTCGCGAAGTGCTTCTTGAGGTTCTTGACTTCGAGGATAGTTTCTTTCATCGTCTGCCTATTTGATTCTTGCTAAGTCACAGCGCACGAGGTGGCCTGGTTCAATTTCCATAAGCTCTGGGTGATTCACTTTGCAGGTTTCGATTGCCAGTGGACACCGAGGGTGAAACTTGCAACCCGATGGCATATTAGTGGGATCAGGCATGAGCCCGGGAATTGGTGACAACCTTTTCCTGCGGTCATCGATACTTGGCAGTGATCCGAACAGACCTTTAGTGTATGGGTGCAGAAAATTGTCAAAGAGGTGAACGCGAGTCCCAATCTCTACAATTTCGCCACTGTATATGATCGCCACTCTGTCACACATCTCGGCCACGATCCCGAGGTCATGTGTGATCATGATCAAGGATGTCCCGAGTTCTTGCTTAAGCCCCTCCATCATGTCGAGAACTTGGGCTTGGATCGTTACATCAAGTGCAGTTGTCGGCTCGTCCGCAATCAGCAGAATCGGGTTGCACGCCAAGGCAATGGCTATCACTATTCTCTGCTTCATTCCGCCAGAAAATTGATGTGGATACTCGGAGTACCGCTCTGCCGGAATCCCTACGCGCTCTAGTACACCGCATGCTCGTCTGGTGGCCTCAGCAAACGAAATTTTTTCGTGCAGTCTAATTGTTTCACAAATCTGATCCCCAATCGTATCGATGGGATTGAGTGCGGTCATTGGATCCTGAAAGATCATGGAGATTTTCTTTCCCCTGATCGTCCGCAGGTAGTGCTCGTCTGCCTGCACCAAGTCCTTTCCCTCAAACTCGATCGAACCGGCAACAATCTTGCCGGGAGGGTCGGGGAGAAGTCCGAGGAGACTAAGGGCAATCGTCGTCTTACCGGCGCCAGTTTCCCCCACCAGCCCAAGCGTATCACCTTGGTTTAGATCAAAACTTATGCCGTTGACTGCGTGCACGACTCCTTCATCGGTTGAGTACTCTACGCAAAGGCCTTCAATCGACAGGAGGCTACTCATTTGTCTTTTCCTTATTTCTTCAACTTGGGATCTAGGGCATCGCGCAGTCCGTCACCCAGAAGGTTCAGTGCGAAGACCGTGGCAATGATCGCTAGTGCCGGGAAGATCATCATGTGTGGGTCGTCTCTCAGATAGATTCGGCTTTGGGAAAGCATGGCGCCCCATTCCGGTACCGGAGGTTGAACGCCAAGGCCCAGGAAGCTAAGGGACGCTGTGGTCATGATGGCCGTTGCAACACTAAGGGTGATTTGAACAATTGTCGGAGCAAGCACGTTCGGAACGATATGCCTCATGATGATGCGTGCGTCCGAAGCGTTGATTGCCCTTGCCGCCTCGATATACTCGTTCCCGCGGACAGTCAGAACCTGCCCCCTGACAACACGAGCAAATTCTGGCGTGTGCGAAATTCCAACTGCAATCATCGCGTTGATGAGGCCCGGCCCCAAGGTCGCAGCGATCGTGATCGCGAGCAGGATGCCAGGGATCGCCATCAAGACGTCCATGAGCCGCATGATAATGTTGTCACTTCGGCCACCGTAGTAGCCGCCGATAGAACCCAAAAGTGTTCCAAGTGAGGCTGAGATGCCAACCGCAATCAGACCAACTTCCAAGGAGACGCGTGCTCCATAGATTACCCGACTCAAGATGCAGCGACCCAAATTATCTGTACCAAAGGGAAACGCGAGGGTCGGTCCGAGAAACGCGCGGTTGACCGCGTCTTGCTCATCATAACCATGGGGTGCCACATAATTGGCAAAGAAAGAAAGGAACGCCATTAGGACCATGATCGCCAGCCCGACAAGTGCCATCTTGTTCCGGCGAAGCCGTTTCCAGAGCTCTGACCACTGCCCCCTCTTTTTGAAGGTTGAAGGAGTTTCCATTATTTAACTTTCCTTATGGACTATTTCAGTAGTCCAGATATGCGCCAAGCGATGGTGCAGCAGACGAAGTAGATGTCTACTACATTTACTGAAATACGTTCTTATACCTTCACTCTGTTGACTCTGAAGAACCCCAGTTTCATCTTTTTCTCGGATTTGTATTGCGCCCTAATTCTCGGGTCAACGAAAGCGTAGGTGAGGTCTACAAGCAAATTCAGCATGGTGAAAGTGAAGGAAATGAACAAGACCCCACCCTGGACTACGGGATAGTTGCGACTCTTGATAGCCTCCAACATGAAGTTGCCCAAACCAGGAATTGCAAAGAGTGATTCCGTTACCATTGCTCCACCCAACTGAACGCTGGCCTGAAGCCCGATGATCGTGATGATCGGAATGAGGGCGTTCTTCAAGGCGTGGTGCATTACGATCTTTGCCTCGGTCTGGCCTTTTGCTCTCGCCGTTCTGATGTAGTCCTGGCGAATCACTTCCAGCATTGACGACCTTGTCATGCGCGTCAGCAAAGCCACAGCCCCAAATCCGATGGCAATGGACGGTAGTACCCAGTAGATTGGCCCATAGAAACCGGAAGCCGGAAAAATTCCGAGGTGAAGGGATAGCCAAAGTGTCAGCAACATGCCGGTGACGAAAGTGGGCATCGATACTCCGGCAAGGGCAAATATCATGCAAAATTTATCCATCCAGGAGTACTGCTTTATTGCTGAGATGATTCCTGTGGGAATACCCAAGACGACCATGACAAGAAGGGGGAAGATTGTCAGGAGAAGGGTCGTCGGAAACCGTTGGAGGATCTCATCAAGGACAGGTCTGTGAGTGAGGTAAGAAGTGCCGAAATCGCCGCGGAGGATCTCACCCAAAAAGCGCAAATACTGCAATAACAATGGATCATTAAGGCCCATTTGCTGCCGTTTTTCGCTAAGCGCAGCTGCTGTTGCTGATTCACCCAAGATAGTCTGCGCTGGATCGCCAGGAGCAAAATGCAGCATAAAGAAGACCAGAGTCACGACGCCGAAAAGTACGGGAATCATCGAGACAAGGCGTCTAAGAATATAGGTACCCATTGTTAGATTTCCCGAAATGGGGGCATATCGAAATATGCCCCCTGTGAGTCATACTTGGTTTGATTGGCTATTTGTCGCCGATATACATGCGAGTCAAGTCGAAACTCTCGCCAACGGTTCGGATTCCCTGCACGTCTTTTCGAGCGGCGCAAATCTGGTCTCTCTGATAGTACGGAATGCCCGGAACCTCGTCCATGAAGATCTGTTGGGCCTCGGTGTAGTTCTTGAGCTTCAATGCATCGTCGGTACTGGCTCTGGCTTCATCGAGCAACTTGCTGAACCGGTCATTCTTGAACCGCATCATGTTAGGACCGCCCGTTACCGCGAAATCCTTGTGCATGATCTGGTAGAAAAGTTTGTCAGGTTCACCCGTTGAAGCATTGCTGCCGTTCAGGTACAGGTTATCCTCTTCTCCTTTATAAAGAATGTTGAAAAAAGTGGCATAGTCGAAGGAGTGAATGTTTGCTGTGATTCCGATTTGACTTAACTGGTTCTTGATGATTTCGGAGCCCGACACGCGAGTTGACTTGTCATCGATGAAAAATTCAACAGTGATTCCACCCTTGGCTAATCCCGCCTTCGCCATGAGTTCCTTGGCTTTATTGAGATCAAAAGAGTAGGGAGGATTCGTCTTGAGACTTTGGTCAAATGCCCACGTGTCAGTAGTCAGCGGACCATAAGCCACGTTTCCCTTGCCTTGGTATATTGCTTTCAGGATCGCTTGCTTGTCGATGGCGTGAGCAACGGCCTGGCGGACGATTTTGTTGTCAAATGGAGGCTTCGAAGTGTTGAAGTAGATAAAGTCATTGGTTACTGACTTGCCTTTGATGATCTTGAACTTCTGGCTAGATTCAACGCGGTCAATATCTTTGCCACCTATATCCAAGGTAACGTCGATCCCTCCCGTTTCAAGTTCGATCATAGCCTGCGAAGCTTCGGGAATAAACCGGAAGATAATAGTTTTGATCTTCGGCTGCCCGCCCCAGTACCCTTCAAACGCGGTCAAAGTGATATGGTCTCCTGAAAGCCATTCAGTCACCTTGTAGGGACCGGTACCCACAGGACCGGAACCGAACTTGTCACCGAGTTCTGTATATGCTTTCTTGCTAATGATATAGAGATTAGTGGTAGCCAAATAACCAAGAGCTATGCTATTGACGTACTTGAAAGGCATGTATATGGTTGAATCGTCCAAAGCCTTGATTCCGTCCCAATCCAGCCAGTTAATACCGCCTGAGCTCGCCGTTTCCTTGCTGGCCGCCTTGAACGAAAAGATGATGTCATCTGCGGTCATTGTTTCGCCATTGTGAAACTTGACACCCTTGCGAATCTTGAATTGAAGAGCCTTGCCATCGTCAACATATTTCCACTCCGTGGCCAGGGCAGGTACATAGCTGTTATTCTCTTTTCCCAACTGGACAAGTGGCTCTAGGATCTGGTTGTTGATACGCAAGATTTGACTACTTACCCTTTTATAGGGATGAAGGTCCTTGGGGTCTTGAGACGTCGCGACTTTCAATACCTCTCCAGATGTACTGGGAGCTTTCCCACCACAACCAAAGAGCGTAAAAGTCAGTACCAAAACTGTACCAATAGCAAACGCGATACTCTTTTTCATGTGCCTCTCCTAGGGAATAAATTTTCAAACGTTTATGGATGGCGCTGATGAGCAAATTAAAAGTCAGTGTAGGTAAATAGTAGTATCAGCCCTTCAACCCCTTGTGCGGCATTGCGTTATTTGGTTAATAAGAGAAAACAAACAAAACCACCCTTCGAAAAACCAAGACATCAGGCGGCTGACATCTGTCATCGGCAAGCTCTCTGCAGCCGAACTACCCGCCGTCTGCGGCATTTGGAGCCATTTTCAGGCAATTGCCCATTTCTGCCTTAGAAAATCAGCACTGAACTTCATCCCTGAAATTTTTTCGCCTTTGACTCCGCATTCGGCGCTCATCAGGCCCTGGTAGCCGCCCTTCTTGAGGTAACGGAAGAACTCGTCATAAGGGTAGGAACCGGTGCCCGGATTCATTCTCCCGGTGTCAGCCAAGTGAATATGTGAGATCCACTGAATATTTTCCTTACTGAGCGTCGCTAGGTCTTCGGACTCTTCGTCGATATGATAGAAGTCGGCAAGCGCGCGCACTTCGGCCAGGTTGAGCTTCTGCGCAAGGCGTACAGCGTCGGCGACATGGTTGACCTGATTGGACTCTTTGCGGTTTAGCGGTTCGATCACCAAGGTAATACCGCTACCCTTCAGCGCTGCACCAAACCAGCCTAAAGCGATGAGGTATTGGTCTTCAGCGCGTTGGCGGTCGAATCCATCGGGAACATCGCGCGTCCAACCACTACCAGCGACGACAATTTTAGAGCCAGCTAGCTTGAGCACTTCAAGCGCCCGGTCGAAATACTTCTTCGCTCGGCTCTCGTGGACATCCGGGCCGACCAACCTGAGATCGTGGGGAAAGAGATAACTCATTGCCGGCGTTGGCAAGGGAAGGTCTTTGACTTTTGCTTTGGCCTCAGCAAACGAAACATCATCTTCGAGCTTCATCGGAACGACTTGAAGCTCGGCATAATCGAGACCGGCCTGTTTAAACTCCAGAACATTCGCGGGGGCTCCGCACCATCCGAATTTCATTTCAACCTCGACCATAAGAAAGTGTGGGAAAACGGACAATCATAAGAACATACAATTATGAGAACGCTTTATCTGATCAAATTAATGAATCGTTTAGATAAGGGACAATGGCACACATCCTCAAGCCTAACCGTCAAGATGGTTCTCGGCTGCCCGTACCGCGCGGCGCACGTATTCCCGGTAGCCGATTTTTGCGGCAAGGGCTTCGTTGGGTATTTCCAGTGCATACACGATGTTGTCGGGCATGCAGGCCAGTATACCTTTGACATCAATACCGCCATCTCCAGGGAAGAAGCGCTCTCTTCGGCCGTTATGAATCAATCCCTCAAGGGTTGTGGGATGTTCTCCCGGCGCATCACAGACATGTGCCCAGGTAAACCATTCGCGTGGCAGTGATTTCAGAAGCACCTGACTCGAATTGGAGCGATCGAAATGCAGCATGTCCACGAGAATGCCGGCATTGGTTCGGTTTGCTTTGCGCACGATATCTGCTGCCACTTCGAGGCTGGGGACGGCAGCCCATGACACGAACTCCAGATCGAGAGTCAAGCCCAAGGGCTTGGCCATGTCACAAAGCGCCGCAAAACGTTGCACGGCACGTTCCCGGTCCGGGTCAGGCAGCTGAGTGATGACATGGCGCGCGCCTAATTCGGCCCCTGCTTCCAGGAAATCCTGATAATGCAGATGATCTCGTTCCGGGTCCATTCGGGCCACTTCAATATCCCAAACCTCGACCCCGGTATCTTTCAGCCGGGCTTTTGTTTCTCGCATTAGAGCCGGGTTGTTGATTAGGTCGTAAAGATCTTCTTCCGGTGTCGTTCGATTAAGTCGCAACCCCACATAGCGATAGCCAGCCTTGGCCGCTGCATCGATCAGCGCTGGCGGCTTAAGTCCAAGTGCAGCCAAGTGTGCAAGTGAGTAATCATGTTTCATAAGTTGTTCCTTATTGATTGGAAGGTAACCAGTCATTACCGGCAGGGAGCACCGCGGCAGTCTGCACCGGATGATCGTCAGGCAGCGGAATCATCCGCATACGGCGCAGACGCAGGTGCGACATTTTCCAGACGCCATTGATCCGGCGATATTCCTCTTCATAGTGACCAAAGCCGTACATACCGCGTGCATTGGGCGCATCGGCAAGACCGATCGGCTTGGCCCATTCTATGTAGTCGGCCATCGCCCAAACACCGCGAGCTGTATCATCATCAAGAAAGACGATATCCGGTGTATGACAATGGTGCATCGAGACTGCATCATTAAGACGAGCGGTAACTCCTTTGACGAAAGCTGCGCCATTAGATCCGGTAGGGGCTGCTGCGAATCCGTCAAAACGTACATCATCGGAAAACAAGGTAGGCAATAGATCCCATTGCTTGGTGTCGATGTAGCGGCAATAGCGCGCCTTGAGTTGCTTGATGCTTTCGACATCCAGCAATCGCGAAATTTCCTGGTTCATAGCGCAGACTCCATAAAGAATTTTCTAATAGTCTGAAGCAATCGATTGCCCGAATCAGGAACGCGCCTCAAGATAGGATCCATGTTCAATATCGTCGATCAGCGGGCGCTGTTTACCGAACCAACCCAGTTCCTTGTGTGCGCGCGTCGCTCGGACACGGCTGTTGGAACCAAAGCTCAGATTGGTCATCATTTCGCCATATTCGATGTAGGCTTCCGGAACTGTTAGGCTCTCCGCCCGGTTGCCGAAGCCGAGCAGACGGGAAACAGCTTCTGCGACTTCTTTCAGCGAGTTCTCGCCGTTCTCTGCGTAATAGAAAGCGCCTGCCTTACCATGCTCAAGAACTGCTAGGAAGAGTTGGGCAAGATCCTCGACGTGCACATTCGACCAACGGTTTTCGCCACGGCCAACGTATTTGGCGACGCCGAATTTCTTCGCCACCTTGATGATCGCCGGGACCTGTATGCTGTTCGGGTTCATGCCGGTACCCTTGCCGTAAATCATCGGCGGCGCAATGACCGCGGTGCAAACGCCTGTGCTGGCCGCGGCCAGCACAATATTGTTGATGGCAATGCGCGCCGCGCGCGAGGGCAGCGGAACAACGACATTATCATCTTCATAAATAGCCGCACTCGGTTCTCCGCCGGCCATGTCGGCGGTAACGCCGGAACCGGAGGTTTGAATATAGATCTTGTTTGTGCCTTTGAGTGCAGTTAGGAATGCTTCGGTCGAACCGCGATGGTCAACATTAGCGGCGTTGATGACGGCGTCGGCTTCACCGGCCATCTTGGTAAGAAAGGCTGTGTCGTCAAGGAGACCGAATACCGGCTCGAAACCTTTGGTCCTGATGGCGGCCTCCAAACTCTGTTGGTCCGGATGCGCCAGCCCGACAACCTTATGACCGGCGGCAAGCAAAGCCGCAGCCACCGTCCCACCGATATAGCCAGTTGCACCTGTAAGAAAGATCTTCATCATCAAATCCTTTTTGTTAATTTCTGAATAATCGCAATCTGGCGATTCGCTGGTTCGCTTGCTATGCCCAGGTTGAAGTTCTTGATGAAATAACCAGAGCCCGTTTGTAAATCAATGAGGTGACATTCCGCCTCGAACACCAGGGATATGACCGCTTAACAAAGATAAATTGCGTTCTACCTTATTTGCGATCCATCCTGTTGTAAGCAACGAATGAAAAACCGATTCAGGCCGTATTAACGACGCAGCCTGTCCTTGCTGCCTCGACAATAGCTGCAACAATACGCAAATTCTGTAAGCCATCTCTTGCGCTCACAAGAGGCTTCACATTACCCCGAATCACGTCAGAAAAATGCTCGATCTGCTTAACTAGAGGATCTACAAATTCGAGAGGGAATGCACTCTTTTCGAAAGGCTTATGCCATGACCGTGCAGCGGCACTCGGATAAAGATTCAATCGCATTGTTGGAATAGAGAGAGAACCGAACGTACCGGCAACGTGATAGCAATCATCGGTGTCTGTATGTGATTTGGCATAACGCGGATCTTCCCCTGACGTCTGTTCCCAACTGCGATCAGAGGCTGCCGTATCGGATAACAGAAACGTGCCAAGAGTGCCGTTCCTGAAACGTAGGGAAATGGAAGAAGTATCTTCAACCGGGAAATTGCGAGTTGAGTTAGAAGTAAAAGCGTGAACCGACGTAATTTCTCCACACAAGTAGCGCAGATCGTCAATTTCATGAATCATGTTGAGCAGGATAGGACCGCCTCCTGGTTCTCTTCGCCATGCAAACTGTCCGTCAAAGTAGCCTTCGTTCTCGGCCTTATAAAAAAGAGTAGAGCCCATCACAGCTACGATCTTGCCAAGAATCCCGCTTTCAATAATTTCTGCAGCTTTTGACATGATCGAACTATGTCGTCGATGATGCCCAACCAAGATGGGAACGCCGGCTATCTCAGCCGCCTCGCACAAGCGGATGCCGGCCTCCAGAGAATGTGCTACAGGTTTTTCAACCAGGGTCGGGAGCTTGGCTGCAATACACTCAAGTGCATGTTCGACGTGCAGTTGATTTGGTGTGGCGAGAATCACCCCCTCGGGCTTATTCTTGGCTATTAGCTCTGCAAGTGATTTATAAACCGGAACGTGATATCGAGATCCGTATTCGTCAGCAGATGGTGACGGATCAACAATTGCGGAAAGCTGGGCACGTTCGCTATTTGCAGTGATGTCTATGTGTCGTTTGCCTATCAGGCCAGCACCGGCGACAGCTATCCGGACCCTTTCCTCGTTCATCGAATTGACCCCTTCGGTATGAGTACTGACATTTCAAGGTTTGATTGACACCTGGAAATTCCGAAAATCGCTTTCCGTTACCAGCTGCAACAATCAGATGAAGCATGCTAGTATTAATTGGACAAACAATGAACACCTAACTCGTAACAACACATATGAATTGAGTTCATAGCCATGAGTTTTGACCTACGTGTATTTGCAAGCGTGGTTGAGAAGGGGAATTTTTCCGAGGCCGCTGATTTTTTGAATCTCACACCGTCAGCCGTCTCCAAACTCATTACTCGATTAGAGAATCGGCTCGGCGCGAGGTTGTTGAATCGGACAACCCGACAACACGTATTAACTCCAGAGGGTGAATATTTTTATCTGCATGTTCGAGACATTCTTTCGTCAATTGAGGATGTCGAAACCGAAGTGTCTCGATTTGGCCAAGCCCCGTGTGGGCGACTTCGGATAAACAGCATGACTGGCTTTGCCTTCCATGAACTTGCACGCGTATTTCCGGCCTTTGTTGCAAAATACCCCGAAATATCTGTTGAAATTGCGGTTACTGATCGGATAGTAGATCTAGTGGGAGAAAATGCCGACATTGGGATACGTAGCGGGAAGATTGAAAACACTTCACTAGTTTCGAGAAAGATCGCTGAATACGAGCGGGGTCTCTATGCTTCATCAAGCTACTTGTTAAAACGTGGTATGCCAAATGCTCCAGAAGATTTAATAAATCACGACTGCATAGTTCACGCTAGCAAACAACCTTACCACTGGCCGTTCTTGATAAACGGCAATATTATTGAGTTTGCTATCAAGAGCAATCTCATTGTTGACAATGCAGAAACCGCACTACAAATAGCATTGGCAGGGGGGGGCATTGCTAGGATAGGCGAGACGCTGATCGTTCAAGCAGTGCGTTCCGGGCAGTTGATTCCAGTTCTAAGCAAATTCCATGCATCTGACCCGATCTCACTCTCAGTGGTATACCCGTATGGAAAACAGAGAATGCCAAAGGTCAGAGCGTTTGTAGATTTTCTGATAGCCGAATTTTCAGTGCCACCTTGGTGTGACTTACATCGTCATCAGTAAATGAGAATGAATGAAGAAGACTCCCGCATTATGCAAATAGTGTAGGCCATTCGGCATTGAAGAGTCACGATTGGATTTCGCCACTTTTGGTTCATTCTCTTTCTCGAGAAATGCGCATTCCATCATTGGCGGCCGATTCGCCTCGCGAGTGAATTCTTGTGTTAACGGCCGCTTTCAAATACGTCTTCTGGCCAGACCTCCAGAAAATCCGGATACCCATGATTTTATGGGAACCCGGATTCCCAGACGGGCAGGATTCCGTCTTCCCCCGGTGCACAGGCAAAAGCCGCGTCAACACCCAGACCGCCAACCCAGACCAGTCGCCCGTGGCTCCACAGGAAAGGCAGGCGCGTGCGTTGCCAGGGCGGGATAGCGGCTTGCTGGAGCAGGTTGCGCAGGCTACGGCGCGGCCGTTTGGCATTGGGTTGCAGACGCTCGCCCCCCTGTCGCGAACTGAGCAGAACATTGCCTGCAACGAGCAGGCTGCGGCGGATCCCAGACCCCGTCGTCGGCTCGAACAGTACTCGCCCGCCGGCCCACGGCAGTTCGGCTTCTCCCGACCAGAATAAGGGCACCGCAGGCGCAGCAGGGCAATGGCCGATGACATGGAGTTCGCCGCGATAGACATGCAACTCGCCGTCGGACGTTGCCAGACAGGTTTCCGAGAGCGTATCGGCCGTTGCCAGTTGCTTGCGCGCCTCGTCGATCCAGCGCGTATCGGGCGCACGAAAACCGGCGTTGAGCCAAACGAAGCGCAGCAGGTTGCGGGCGCGGGCCGGCGCCAGCGCATTGAATCCGGCCAGGCCGATACGTCCTGAGAGGCCAAGCAGCGCAGCCTGATCGATGGCCGCCAGATCGTCGAGCAGCGAAGCCCCTTCGGCGAAATGGCTGGCCGCACGCGCCAGTGACTTGCGTGCGCCAGGGAATTTCTCCTCAAGCTGCGGCAGCGTTTCGCGACGCAGGAAATTGCGGCGGTAGTGAACATCGTCGTTACTTTCGTCGTCGATCCAATGCAAGCCGTACTCAGCGGCATAGTCCTCGACCAGCGACCGCGGCACGTCGAGCAACGGCCGGACAAGAACCGGCCCGCGCGGCTGCGGACGCTCGGCCAGCATGCCGGCCGCACCGGCGATCCCGGCACCGCGCAGCAGGTTGAGCAGTACTGTTTCCGCCTGATCGTCGCGCTGATGCGCCAGCGCCAGCCAGTCGGCGTCACACCCGACAAATACGGCCTGCCGCATCCGGCGCGCCGCAGCCTCCAGCCCCTCGCCGCTGTTGCGCGGCACGGCTACGCGCACGATGTCGAGCGATACGGCGCAACGCGAGCAAACCCCGGCACAGAACTCCGCCCACGCATCGGCATTGGGACTGATGCCGTGATGCACGTGCACGGCGGAGAGAGTGAATGGCATGCCGCCGGAATCCCTCAACTGTCCGAGCGCATGCAGCAGAACGGCCGAATCGCGCCCCCCGGAAAACGCAACGCACAGGCGTAAGCGGCCTGAATCCGCCGTCAGCCGCGCGGCGAGAAATGCAGTGAGGATACTGACGAGCGGGTTCGCCGCAGCGGCTTGCGCAGGACCGACGCGCCGATCAGCGAACGGCTTGCTCTTTGGTGCGGCCATAGGCCATCAGACGGACAAAGCGTGCCTCCAGCAGCTCGTTGACCGACAGGGCGCTGACCTGCTTGAGGGCGTCCTGCAAGGCTTTCTTGAGGTTAAGCCCCATCGCCGCAGGATCACGATGCGCGCCGCCCAGTGGCTCACTGATGATCCTGTCGATCAGTCCGAGCGTTTTCAGGCGAGTTGCAGTGATAGCCATGATTTTGGCCGCTTCACTGGCCTTCTCGGCACTCTTCCAGAGGATGGACGCACAGCCTTCGGGCGAGATCACGGCATAGGTCGAGTACTGCAGCATCTGCACCACGTCGCCGACACCAATCGCCAGCGCGCCGCCCGATCCGCCCTCGCCGATCACGGTGACGATGATCGGCACCTTCAGTTCGGCCATCACATAGAGATTGCGCCCGATGGCCTCGGACTGACTGCGCTCTTCAGCGTCGATACCGGGGTAGGCGCCCGGCGTGTCGATGAAGGTCAGTACCGGAATGCCAAACTTCTCGGCCAGACGCATCAGGCGCAGTGCCTTTCGATAGCCCTCCGGGCGCGGCATGCCGAAGTTGCGGTAAAGCTTTTCCTTGGTATCGTTGCCCTTCTGGTGGCCAATGACCATCACCGACTGGCCGTTGAAACGCGCCAGACCGCCAACGATGGCGTGATCGTCGGCAAAGGCGCGATCGCCGTGCAACTCTTCGAAATCGGTGAAAATGAGCCTGAGGTAATCGAGCGTAAAGGGACGCTGCGGATGCCGTGCAACCTGCGAAATCTGCCAGGGGGTCAGCTTGGCGTAAATCTCCTTGGTCAGGATCTGGCTCTTCTTTTCGAGCCGGCCGATCTCCTCGGAAATATCGACCACCGAATCATCCTGCGCAAAACGCAAGGTTTCGATCTTGCCTTCGAGGTCGGCAATCTGCTGTTCAAAGTCGAGGAAGCTGATTTTCATCGGATTCAAGCCGGTGCTGAAACGGCAGCCATTCTAACCCAAAGCCGAAACATCGGTTCAGCAGGCCGTCTGCCGGGATCAGTAGGCTGGCTTATCCTTGGCCTCTTCAAAACGCCTGACGCCTTCCATGATCTCTTTTTTCGCTTCTTCGGCGTCGAGCCAGCCCCTGATTTTCACGAACTTGCCGGGTTCCAGATCCTTGTAGTGGGCGAAGAAGTGCGAGATCTGGTCGAGCAGGATCTGCGGCAGATCCCGCGTAGTGACCACACTGCGATACATCCTCGTCAGTTTGTCGACCGGCACGGCAAGCAGCTTGGCATCGCCGCCGGCCTCATCTTCCATGTCGAGCATGCCGACCGGGCGACAGCGGACGACCACCCCCGGTGGCAAGGGAAACTGCGCCACCACCAGGACGTCAACCGGGTCGCCATCATCGGAAATGGTGTGCGGAATGTAGCCGTAATTACACGGGTAATGCATCGCCGTGGACATGAAGCGATCTACGAAAATCGCCCCGCTGGCCTTGTCGACCTCGTACTTGACCGGGTCGGCGTCCATGGGAATCTCGATGACGACATTGAAATCGTTGGGCAGGGAAATGCCGGAAGAAACGTTATTCAAAGGCATGTCAGTCTCTTATTGAAGGGTTTATCAGGAAGCGCTGGAATGTTGCCGCCATTGTACGCAATGCCGGCTTACACCAAACTGAAAAGACTGGAGAATCAGTAGTCAACCGGCACCGGATCAAGGCTGCGCCAGAGATACCAGGTCGCTACCGAACGCCACGGGCGCCAGCGCTCGCCGATTCTGACAAGTTCGCGCCGGGCCGGCCGCTGGCCTTCACAATAGTTAACAGCCACGGCCTTTTGCAGGCCGATGTCATCGAGCGGGTAAACATCCGGGCGCAACTGATTGAAAATCAGGAACATCTCGGCGGTCCACACGCCTATGCCGCGCACGGCGGTCAGTTCGGCAATGATTTCCTCGTCGCTCATGGCCGACCAGTGGGTCACATGAATTTGCCCGTCGATGAAATGCCGCGCCAGATCTCCGACATATTCGACCTTGCGCGCAGAAAGCCCGCAACCGCGCAAAAGCTCCGCATCGGCCTTCAGTACGGCAGCCGGAGTAAGCGCCGGTAACGCAGCGACAAAGCGCGCCCAGACGCTGTCCGCGGCCTTGACCGATATCTGCTGGCCGACAATCGATCGCATCAGGGTGGCAAAAGGGTCGCCGCGCGAGACGAGTGAGTTTCCCGCATACCGAGAAACGATGCCGGCCATCACCGGGTCGGCCTGCGCCAATTCTGAAGAAGCCTGTTGCCAGTAGTTCGCTATCATCTGGACATTGTAATGCGCTCAAAAAACGAAAAATGATTGTTTGCAGTAGCCTGCATTTTTGGCTACTCTTCTTTAGGGAAGGGCTGATTTATTCGTCACCCCGGCGAAAGCCGGGGTCCAGTTCGTTTATTTTTATGGCTCTGCATTCCCTACGGTCAGATTCCGGCTTTCGCCGGGGTGACGTATTTGGATATTTCAGCATTTCCTTAGAGTTAATTACCTGAATCAGGACAAAAGAAGACATGGTCGAGAGAATCTGGTTGAAAAGCTATCCTGCAGGCATCCCCGCAGATATCGACATCGCCCGGTACGCTTCCGTACTGGACATGTTCGACGAAACGATCCGCAAGTTTGCCGACAAGCCGGCCTTCAGCAACTTCGGCAAAAGCCTCAGCTTCACCCATCTTGACCAGATGTCGAAACGCTTTGCGGGCTTTCTGCAGGAGCTTGGCGGCCTGACCAAGGGCGACCGGATTGCCGTCATGATGCCCAATCTGTTGCAGTATCCGGTGGTGCTGTTCGGCATCCTGCGCGCGGGCATGACGGTGGTCAACATCAACCCGCTCTACACAGCACGGGAACTGGAAGACCAGCTCAAGGACTCGGGCGCCAAGGTCATCATCATCCTCGAAAACTTTGCCGGCACCCTGCAGAAAGTTCTCAACAACACCTCGATCGAACACGTCATCACCTCGCAAATCGGCGACATGATGTCCGCGCCCAGGCGCTGGCTCTTCAATTTCATCATCAAGCGGGTCAAGAAGATGGTTCCGCGCTGGCGCATCGACAACGCCATGCCGCTGCGCAAGGCGCTCAGG
>CAIVZW010000508.1 GCA_903910495.1 uncultured beta proteobacterium | reverse complement strand
ATGCCCGCTCCCCGATCCGCCGATCATCAATGTGTCACCATCTCTCAGCATGCTCGCTGCTTCGTCTGTGGTCAAAATTTGCATGTTTTCTACTCCGTATGCAGTTGTATTTTTCGCACGCGGCGCCTGCTGGGCCAGTGTTGTCTCTCGAATTTTGGCGCCTCAGCAACGCAACCCCCAACTTTGCCGAAACATACTTACACGTAAGTACTTATCTCGTAAAATAACACTTTTCAGAAACGGTGGCAACTTCGGCGCTTACACTCTTGGTGCGATTCCAAACTGATGTGCCGTACGCGGTGGGCAATGGAGCGCCATGGATCGCCCGAGCATAGAACAGCAGTTCGGAGCACAAGGCAGCTTTTTGATCGACTTCTACCTGAATCGCACCCGTTTGCTCTTGGCCGGTGATGCTTGCCAAAGTAGCCCCGTTGGCGGGCGGTTCACCGGCACCCACCGTACCTGGCTCGATCCGTCGGGCGCGGCCAGAGCCCCGGTCGTCCGCCGCGCAAGGCTATGGGAGCCCTGCTCGGCCGCGACTCACGGGACGTGCGTATATTGGCATGGCACGCTCCTCCTAGTCCCGAAATTTCGCTGGGCGTCCGTCCTGAAACGCATGGATACCTTCGAGGTGATCCTGCGTGGTGAAGCAGATCGTGTTCATCTCGTTCTCGTAGCGCAGGCCACTTTCGAGACCGCCGGCTAGCGCCGCGCGAACCGATGCCTTGACCGCCTGGGTCGCAACTGCACTGCACCGCGCGATCGCCTCGCATATTTCTCGGGCACGCATGACTGACGTGCCTTCGGAAACTACTTCTTCGAATATGCCGAGCGCCTTCGCCTCCGCTGCATCGATCACATCGCCGGTCAGCATCAGGCGCATCGCCTGCCCGTAGCCAATTAGCCGCGGCAGCATTTGCGTCGCGCCGCCACCGCTGACCCAGCCGCGGCAGACCTCGGGAAAACCCAGCTTCGTGGTAGTGTCCGCCACACGGATATCCGCCGAAAGTGCGATCTCGCCGCCGCCCCCTAAAACCCACCCCTTAAGTGCGGCTACCACCGGCTTGCGAATGTTACGGACGGCGGTTGCGTACTCGACACGATTGCGAAACGCCCATGCGGTCGGGAACTCGGCCAGAGAGTTCAGATCGCTCCCGGCGCAAAACGCGCGCTCTCCCGCCCCGGTGATCATGACGGCGCGGACACGGTCGTCGGCGTCCACCGCCCGGCAGATCTCGGCCACCTCGGCTGCCATTTCCGGGGTGATCGCGTTCATCTTCTCTGGCCGATCCAGCCGGATCTCAGCGACGCCACCCGCGATCTCGAGCTTAACCTGGGTCACGGTATCTCCTTTCAGGGAAGTGCGGCGCTCAGTTCTTTGTGGCCAGTGCCTGCACCTTTTTGATTAGATCGGCGCCAATTTCGGGCGTGTATTGTTCGATGATCGGGGCCACGGCTTTCTGGAAACCTGCGAGGTCTGAGACTTCATTTACCTGGACGCCCGAGGCCTTGATCTGTTTTAGGCTGTCATCCCACGCCTTGGTCACGTAGTTAATCTGATAGTTCTCAGCCTCGCGTCCGGCCTCGCGGATCGCCTGTTGAGTCTCAGGGGGGAAGGAATCGAACTTGGTCCGGTTCATCAAAATCGGAAGGACAGAGATCGAATGCTTGTCAAGCGAATAGTACTTGATGACATCATTCCAGCCCCACGACACCACGCTAGCCGGGTCGTTCTCGCCCGCATCCACGGTGCCGAGCTGCAAGGCGGTAAGGAGTTCCGACGAGGGCATCGGTGTAGGCAGCATGCCCATACGCTTGAACATCTCGACGTAGATCGGACTTTCCATTGATCGGATTTTCAGGCTCTTGAGGTCATCGACGGTCTTCACTGCGCGTTTGTTGTTGAAGACGCTGCGGAAGCCGGCGATGACGAAGCCGACCACCTCGACCCCATTGGCTCGCACTTGGTTCTTTAAGAGGTCGCCGATATCGCCCTGGACGACGCGCTTGTAGTGATCCACATCGGTGAAAAGGTACGGCAGGTCGAAGACTTTGGCAGCGGGCATCCATCCCTGAACGTAGGTAGTCGTGGTGTTACACATATCCACAGCACCGGACTTGGTCATCTCGGCCAGTTCACGTTCGTTCGAGCCGAGAGCCCCTGAATAGAACCCTTTCACCGAAACCTTACTATCGGTCTTCTTGGCAAGCGCGTCGCCAAAGACCTTCACGTATTCCCCCATGTAGCCGCCCTTGGCGGGTTGACTGCTGGCGAAGCGAAGCACAGTGTCGGCAACCGCCGTGAGCGGCAACGTGCAGGTTCCGATCGCCAATACGGCAGCGGTTAGCAGATTTTTTCCAAGCATCTCTATCTCCTTCAAGTAAAAATTCGATTTCGATTGTTTGCGGGGCCCCGTCAGCGTTTCACCAATGCTGGCAGGGCCTCGGCCAGCGCCGGTATGTAGGCGACGATGATCAACGCGACGACCATCGCGGCGAGGAAAGGCAACAGATCCTTCGTGAACTTGTCGATCGTCAGCCCGCTAATGGCGGCGCCGACATAAAGGCAGGAGCCAACCGGTGGTGTCGCAAGGCCGATCGCTAGGCCCATGACCATCGTCACCGTGAAATGTACGTTCGAGATCCCGTAGTGGTGGGCGATCGGCTGGAAGATCGGCGAGAAGATTAGGATCGCGGGCAGCGGGTCCATAAAGGTACCAACGACCAAATAGACGAGCAACATCACGGCGATGACACCGTTGCGGCTGTCCGTGACATGACCAATGCCCGCAGCGATGGCATCCGGCACCCCGGCGATGGCAAACAGCCAAGCCAGCACCACGGATGCACCCAGACAGAACATGACGGCCGACTGGCGGGTGACCACGAGCACCAGGCATTCATACAGGTCCTTGAGCGGCGGGATGCCCCAGATAAGGATGGGGCCGACGACGATGGCATAGATCACGCAGAGATTGGACGCCTCTGTCGGCGTCACGAAGCCGCCCAGTATGCCCCCGACAATGACCACTGGAATGCCGAGGCCGGGAATGCCACCCCAAAATGCGTTGCCGCGCTCTCGCCAGGTCATGCTCGAAGACTTCGGGAACCCCTTTGTCAGGCCGTAGATCAGCGAGACACAGAGCAGACACATTCCCGCGAGGATCCCCGGCAGCACACCGCCCACGAGCGCGCTTGCGACCGAGGTCGAGGTCGCCAGTGCTGCAACAACCATGATGTTCGAGGGCGGGATGATCACACCGATCACAGAAGAGACCACCGTGACGGCGGTCGCGTAGGGTTTGGAATACCCTTGTTTGACCATGGCCGGGATCATCATGCTGCCGACCGCCGAGGCATCAGCGGCGGCCGACCCCGAGATTCCGGCGAATATCATGCTGCACACAATGTCCACATGGCTCAGCCCGCCCTTGATATTGCCCACGATCGCATCGGCGATTTTCATCAGCCGCTCGAACAACGGGGTGAGGTTCATTAACTCACCCGCCAGCATGAAGAACGGGATGCAGATCAGGATGTAATTATCGATTCCACCGTACATCTTCTGTACCACGATAATACTAGGCAGGGCCGGCTCAAATACGAAGATGATGAAGAACGCGGTGGCGAGCATCGCATAGGCAATGGGAACGCCGATTGCCATGAGCACGAAGAAGCTGACCATAAGCACGAAGGTAGACATTATTCCGATTCTCCGGTGGAATGCCCTTGGGCCATCCGATCGGGATGCGGGCCGGACATCGCTCCGTCGCGCAAGTCCTCGACGACTACGCGAAGCCGGTTGACAATTGTCAGCGCGACTGAGACCGGTAGGGCGAGATAGATGTATTCAAGCGGAATTTCGAGAACCGGGGATAACGAGTTGGCGCCGAGCCGGCCGAACTTGATGCCCTGAACCAACAGCAGCACGAGCACTGCGAATATGATGCATTCGCGTACGACGAACAGTACTCGCTGCACCCCGCCCGGCATGAGATTGACAACGAAATCCATAGTGAAATGGGCACGCCGCCGCTCGGTCACCGAGATCCCTGCTAGCGCCAGCCAGATGAAGCCGAAGCGTGCAACCTCGACCGTCCAGGGAATTGGTGTGACGAAAACATATCGGCTGATCACACTCAGCGCGACCGCCACGAAACCGGACAGCAGCATGAGAATAGCTAAGACCTCACCAAAAACATCCAGCGCGCGGAAGAATTTGTTCGAAGTAACGACCATTCCCGTACCCCCTTATGTTTCCGTCGCCGACTTTTGACTGTTCGACTGCTGCCGGAAAAACCGGCGCTCCTCCATGATAAAATCATCTTACTTACAAATAAGTATGTCTGTCAAGGCAAAGTAAAAATGTGTTGCGAGTTTTCAAGTTGTCCGGTTTTGTAGCACGCCATCTATCTGGATGTCATAGTTCCCTGAAGGGGGTACGAGATGAGGCGGACGGAATTGCTACAGGAGATACGGAAGATGAGATTTGAAGGTAAGCGATCTACGATACCGCGTTGCCAGCTGAGTTACGCAGTGGTAACGGGCCGGAGCGGCAACAACTCATCAATCCGGCTATAGGGCCAGGTTGGTAATTTTTCCAAGGTATCCTT
>CAIVZW010000507.1 GCA_903910495.1 uncultured beta proteobacterium | reverse complement strand
GAAATGCGCGAGGCTTGGCGGCTTCTTGGTGAACGGCTGGAGCTACTGACCAGTGGCGCAAACAACGTAGTTACTGCTGAATTCGGGAAGGTAGCCTGATGGGCGCGATTACGGAAATTATCAACTCGTTTGTCACGTCACCTGCTCCCGATAGGATCGACGAAGTGATTTTTCACGGGCTGGCCAATGCAGATGGCGATTGGGGACGCCTTGCTCGTGATTTAGCATATGCGTGCCTAGCCCTGGCACAACGCGAAATGGTCGCCGTAAAAATCGCGGAGCAACTCATGCCATCAATACCCAAAAAACGGGGACGACCGCCAAGACCTGTAGCAGCAGGGCTGTACGTGCCTGTCGAGTTTCGAACCAAGAGAGAAACGGCAGGGGCGCCAAGGCAGAACGCCCTCCCCAAATCTACGAAAGTGCATGCGATACAGGCGGTAGAAGCTATGAGGTTGGACCCAGAGAATCTTTCAACCGCCAGGCACGCGGCCATCATTGAACTAGTCGTTAATGATATTAGGCCGACCGAAAGACTCATAAGCAACCTGCAGAAGAGAATCAGCGAAGTGCTGCGCGGTTCATGACTATTCCGTAATTCGAATAAATGGCCGGGTTTATTGTCATTCCGGTAGGTCGCCCCATCTGAAAAACTTGTCTCCATGCCGTGTCACAACGACGCGGGAAATTCTAGGAGACAGTATGCACACCGAAGCAACATTCGAAACGAAGAAGGCCACTCAAGCTAGGAAACTGGCCGAACAGGTCCAGCTCTTTACCTTCTTGCCTAACTGTGCCCTCGTCGCACTGCCCGTTGTTTGTGCGATTACGGGTCGTTCACCGGCGTCGATCTGGCGGGATGTGAGGGCCGGTCGGTTGGTCAAGCCTGTGAACGCCGGTCCACGTTGCACGCGCTGGCGTGTCGGCGACTTGAAGGCTTGGGCTGAAGGCACCTGGCTTCCTCTGCTCGGGGCGACCCTTTGAACACAGAACAGTTCTTCCGTCTCGTACTACCCGCTGCGGGGCTGAAGATCCTCGCGGAACTGGTGCCGATCCCCGGTAGAGACCGGGCCGTTTGGCGTTACACCACTTACGAATCCTTTGAAGCAATGGCCATCGCGGCCCAGCAAATCGATGCAACCGGACGCACCATCTACCACGCCTGCAGCAGTTTCGGCCCGTGGTACAAGGATGAAAAGAGCGAGAAGCGCAAGCTGCGGACACAGGCCAACGTGGTTGCCTGCCGCTCACTCTACGACGACATCGATGTGGGCAAGGCTGACACCTACGCTAACCGGAAGGAAGCGGGTGCTGCGCTGCGTGGGTTTCTCAAGGCCACTGGCCTGCCCATGCCGTACGTGATCTTTTCTGGCAGTGGGATGCACCTCTACTGGCCGTTCACTGACGACATCACGCAGGACGAATGGAACCGGCTGGCACAGAAGAAGCGCCTCGTGACAAAACACTACGGGCTGAAGATCGACACGGCCTGCGACCTTGACAGCGCACGGGTTCTCCGGCCTGTCGGTACAACTTGGCGCAAGGCCGGAAACCAGGAAGTGATCTGCAAGGTCGAGGGTGTTGCAACGACACCTGCGATCATCGAAGCGGCCCTCGATGCGTACCTGGCCAGCAACAAGATCGAGGCACCAGTCATAAGCTCGGCTGTACCGGACTGGATGAAAAG
>CAIVZW010000506.1 GCA_903910495.1 uncultured beta proteobacterium | reverse complement strand
TTGTGCCCCCATTCGCCGGCGATGTGATTGGCGCCGGCGAGCACACGCCCACGGACCACGATGCCGCCGCCGACACCGGTCCCCAGAATGACCCCGAAAACGACGTCGGCGTCGTGTCCGGCACCGTCGACGGCTTCGGACAGGGCAAAGCAGTTGGCATCGTTTTCGATGCGAATTTGGCGTTGCAGCAGGGTTTGCAGATCACGGCGCAGCGGTTTTCCGATCAGGCAGGTCGAATTGGCGTTCTTGATCAAGCCGCCAGCCGATTCGGCGCCGGGAATTCCCAGCCCGACGCTGCCGCGCTGGCCAAGCTCATGCTCGACGGCTTCGACCAGCCCGGCGATCTCTGCCAGCGTGGCCCTGTAGTCACCCTGTGGCGTTGCCACGCGGCGCCGCAGCAGTTCGTGCCCTGCTGGGTCGAGCGCGATGATCTCGATTTTTGTGCCACCCAGGTCAAGCCCGAGGCGCAACAGGGGTTGGTGCAGGTTTTCCTGATCGGACATTGCAAGTTTTTCTGTAAGCATCCTGGTCGTCTGGTCACAATTCTAACCCAGCCACGATCACGGTAAGACGCTCAGTGCGGGTGTACAATGAATACAGGCATTCTGTGCCTGCCGTTACCGCACAGCGCACACCGGGGAGAGGACCATGCTGGTCAGACTGACTTCAAGCACTTCCGGCGAGATGATCATGTTCGCGGAGCATGCCCGCCTGCTGTTCGAGATTGTCGGCAAGGCATGCACGGCGCGCGGCGTGTTTGCCCTGGAACAGTTGCCGGAGGCGATCCATAAGCTGAAACGCGCCGTGCATGAAGAAAAACTGGCCTTGCACGAGATTGAGCGCAAGGCGCACGAAACAGGTGCCGACGAGGACGAAGAGGAAAAGAACGACGAAGATCACAAGGCCGGACGCGCCGGCATCAACCTTGTCCAGCGCGCCACCCCTTTGATCCGTCTGATGGAATGGACGCACAAGGAAGAGGGCTTCATCCTCTGGGAAGCTGAACAGGATTTCTGATTGCGGCTGGCCAGACAATAAAATGCGAATAAGGGCAACCAGGATCCTTGCACGGTGTCTGCCATGTCTTCTGGTGTCCGCCTGGATCACCTGTTCAGGAGTTCACGCGGCTGAAGTAGCGGTCGATGTCGGCCATACCCTGGCTGCTTCAGGAGCCGTCAGCGCGCGCGGCGGCAGGGAGTTCGACTTCAACCAGGCGCTGGCCGCCGGGCTGGTTTCCGCCCTCTCCGCGCGCGGTCTTGGCGTTCGGCCGATCAACTTTGACGGGCTCATTGCCAGCCTGGATGAACGCCCGCAACAGGCAGCGGGCAGCGACTTCTTCATCGCCATCCATCACGATTCGGTACAGGCCGAACTGCTCGAAGAATGGCAGTGGGAAGGCATGCAGCAGACCTACAGCGACCGGCACAGCGGCTTTTCCCTCTTTGTTTCGCGCGATAACCCTGATCTGGCTACCAGCCTGCGCTGTGCCTCGGCCATCGGCGCGCGGATGCGGCGCATGGGTTTTGTCGGTGCCACTCATCACGCCGATTCGCTGCCAGGTCGTGCGCGCCCTTACGCCGACGCCGACAACGCGGTGTACTACTACGACAATCTGATCGTGCTCTACCGGACCACGCTTCCTGCCGTGCTCTTTGAGGCGGGCGTGATCAAGCACCGGGAAGAGGAACTGGCGCTGCGCGACCCCGAACGGCAGGCGCGCATGGCCGATGCCATGGCCACCGGCATCGCTGCCTGCCTGTACGGGCGTTGAGGCAGGCAGCCCCGGTTTTCAGGTCGAGGAGCCTGACGACGAACTGTTGGCCTGGTCGTAGCGCTGGGGGGCTATGCTTCTGCGTTGTCCTGCCGCGCGTCAAAGCACCTGATTGACCAGACGGTCGGCACGCACACGGGCCAGTCGCCTGAGCAGGCGCTGCACCGGCGCCGGGTAGGTTTCGACGGCGTCGATCGCCATGTGGTGAGCAAGTCGCCGCGTGTGCAGCATGATTCTTTCCAATTCGGCCAGATGCTGAGCGAGCATCAGTTTGTGCGGGTCATGGATCAGCAGGCCGTTTTCCAGGTCAAGGCGCCAGGCGCGGGGATTGAGATTATTGCCGGTCAACATGGCGTAATCATCATCGACCAGCAGGCCCTTGAGATGAAAGCTGTTGTTTTCGTGACACCATAGCTGCACGTCGAGCCGGCCGGCATCGATGGGCTTCTGGTGTGCCTTGCAGAAGCGGCGCAGATTGGCCTCGTAAAGATAGGGGAGCGCGCTGATGGCCTTGTAGGGCTCGTCGGGCGGGACATAGAAATCATTGGCCGTCTTGTCACCGAGAATAACGGTGACGTGGCAGCCGGACTTGATTTTCCTGTCGAGGGCGCGGCGGATCGGGCCGGGGAGGTTGAAATAGGGGGTAAATAGCACCAGTCGGTGTTGCGCGTGGCGCACCAGTTGCAGCAGTGCCGCGTTAAGCTCGTTGTCACGCACGCCGAGGCCAAGCAGGGGCGTGATGCCGATTTCACCCGCTTTGAGCGCGCCTTCGGTGAAGTGATAACGTGATCTGGCGAGCAGGCGGCGGAAGCTGACGATGGCATTGCGCAGGGCAGCGGTTTTTGGCACCCGGCCGGTATCGAGCGGATGCACGGCGGGATCGTCGCGAACAAGCCCGGAAAGCAGATTCGCCATGCTGTCGGCCAGCGCTTGATTGTCGATCAGATGGTAGCGATCGAGGCGGTAGCGCTGGTGCCGGTCCAGGTAAACGTCGTTGAGGCTGGCGCCGCTATAGAGAACCTGGTCGTCAAAGATCAGTCCCTTGAGGTGCATTACTCCCATCAGTTCGCGTCGCTGTACCGGAACACCGTAAATGTTGATACCCGGCCCGAGGCGCTGCGCCATGTCCCGGTACAAGGCCGCGTTGCCAGCCGACCGGGTCTTGCCGATCAGGCCGCGTTGCGCGCGATGCCAGTCGACATAGACGGCAACCTCCAGTTGCGGCTGCGCCTTCTTCGCCGCGTAGAGGGCGGACAGGATTTCCCGGCCGGCATCGTCATCCTGCAGGTAGAGGGTAGCCACGATGATGCGCCGTCTGGCCTGGGCGATCAGCGCCAGAAGGGTTTCGCGGAAAGCTTCCGGGCTGGCCAGTGTCTTGATTCGCGTAGCCTCTACCGGAATGCACGGCAGGGAATTCAGCGCGAATTCACCGTTGGCGCGAGCACGCCAGCGCTGCCACGCCGAAGCGAGGCCGGAAGTTCTGGCAAGACGGGTCTGGGTATGTTCCACGGGTGCTGATTATACCGGCAGCTTCGCCAACGCGAGCAGTCGGTGTGGAATCGGCAGGGATCAAGGCCTGATTTCGGCCACTATTTCGTTGCCAGAGCAGATCCTGACTACCGGTGCGGGTTGAATTTCAGTACCGCCAGTCCGAACAGCAAGCCCCAGAACGCGCTACCGATGCCGACCAGGGTCAGGCCCGAAGCGGTGACGAGGAAGGTGATCAGCGCCGCATCGCGTTCACGTTCGTCGTGCAGCGCGGCGTTCAGGCTGTTGCTGATGGTTCCGAACAGGGCAATGCCGGCAATGGCCGCCACCAGTTCTTTCGGCAGCGCGGTGAACAGGCTGGCCACGGTCGCTCCGAGCAAGCCGGTAATGATGTAGAAAATCCCCGCCCAGACCGCAGCGAGATAGCGGCGCTCGGGATTCCTGTCGGCCTCCGGGTTCATGCAGATCGCCGCCGTGATGGCCGCCAGGTTGAACTGGAAACCGCCGAACGGCGCCAGCAGCAGACCGGTAAGACCGGTCCAGCCGATCAGCGGCGAGGCCGGTGTCTGATAGCCATTGGCGCGCAGGACGGCAATTCCGGGCACATTTTGCGAGGCCATGGTGACGATGAACAGAGGAATGGCAACGCCGATGGCGGTGGCCAGAGTGAAGGTCGGCGCAGTGAACAGGGGTTGCGCGAGGCTCAGGGTGACGGCCTCGAAGTGGATCAAACCGCTCTGCGCCGCCCAGGCCAGCCCGCCGAGAAAGCTCAGCGGAATCGTATAACGCGAATTCAGCCGGCGGCCGACGAAGTAGATCGCCAGCATCAAGGCCACCAGCCAGAGCTCGGAACGCAGGGAAACGAATACCGCCATGCCGAAGCGCAGCAGTACGCCAGCCAGCATGGCCGCGGCCAGCGTCCTGGGAATATGCTTCATGATTGCTTCGAACCAGCCGGTGACACCGCAGAGCGTGATCAGCGCCGAAGCCACGAGGAAGGCTCCAATGGCCTCGCTCATCGGGATTCCGATCAGCGCCGTGGCCAGCAGCGCAGCCCCCGGAGTAGACCAGGCGGTCAGAACCGGGCTGCGAAAATACAGCGAGAGACCAATGCAGGTGACGCCCATGCCCAGGCCCAGGGCCAGCAGCCAGGAACTGATATGTGCGGCTCCCGCGCCGGCCGAGATGGCGGCCTGAAAAACGATGGCCGCCGAGCTGGTATAGCCGACCAGTACCGCGATGAAACCGGCGGAAAGATGCGAAATATTGAAAAATCTGCCCATGGCGGCCTCGGTATGCTGACTCAGGAATGAACGTTTAAACGAAGGACGGTATCCTAGCATCTGAATCCCCTGCCAGCGCAGTGCATAGATTTTGATCGGAATCAGAAGTTGATCGCCGCTACGCGGCTACAATGCATGATGACCGGCAAGGCATTAACTGAATGGAATTTCAAGGTGACCAATCTTAAAGACCCGGCGGCGTTTGTTGCCGATACCTTGCAGCGCCCCCTGCGTGACCTGCGCATTTCGGTCACCGATCGCTGCAACCTGCGCTGCACCTACTGCATGCCGCGGGACGTGTTCGGCAAGGATTTCGTCTTTCTGCCGCGTTCCGAACTGCTCAGTTTTGAAGAGATCGAGAAAGTTGCCGGACTGTTCGTGCAGATGGGCGTGCGGAAAATCCGCCTGAGCGGCGGAGAGCCGCTGCTGCGGCACGGCGTGGAAAACCTGATCGAGGCGCTGGCCAGGCTGCACGGCGTGGATGGCAAGCCGGTGGAAATCGCCATGACCACCAACGGCATGCTGCTGGCCAGAAAGGTGCAGGCCTTGAAGGATGCCGGGCTGACGCGGCTGACGATCAGTCTTGACGGGCTGAGCGATGAAACCTTCGCGCGCATGAGCGATTCCGATGCTTCGGTGGCGACCGTGCTCGACGCGATCGCCGCGGCTCAGGCCGCCGGTCTGGCCCCGCTCAAGGTCAATACGGTGGTCAGACGCGGAGTCAATGAGCACGAGATCATTCCGCTCGTTCGCTACTTTCGCAACACCGGCATCGTCCTGCGCTTCATCGAGTTCATGGATGTGGGCAGCAGCAACGGCTGGCGCATGGACGACGTGGTCACGGCGCAGGAGATCCTGGGGCTGATCAACGGCAATTTTCCGCTCCGCCAGATCGACCCCAATCACCACGGCGAAGTGGCCAAACGCTGGGCCTTTACCGATGGCGGCGGCGAGATCGGTGTGATCGCTTCGGTAAGCCAGGCTTTCTGCCACGATTGCAGCCGGATCCGGCTATCCACCGACGGCAGGCTCTACACCTGCCTGTTTGCGACCGATGGGCTTGATTTGCGCAGTCCGTTGCGGCATAAGGAGAGTGATGAGTCCTTGCGCCGTCTGATCGCAAAGACCTGGGCGGGACGCGCCGACCGTTATTCACAGCTACGTCATGCGGCCACAGAGCGGCCAAAGAAGAAAATCGAGATGTCGTACATCGGGGGATGAGAGCACATGAACGAAGCGAATGACTTGAGCCACTTTTCAGCTGCCGGGCGGGCGCGCATGGTCGATGTTTCGGAGAAATCCAGCACTCTGCGCGTGGCCGTGGCCAGCGGCATTCTGCGCCTGCAGCCGGCAACGCTGGAGCGTATTCGTAGCGGCCGGATGGCCAAGGGCGACGTGCTGGCGGTGGCCGATGTCGCTGCGGTGATGGCCGCCAAGCGCACCCCGGAACTGATCCCGATGTGCCACTCG
>CAIVZW010000505.1 GCA_903910495.1 uncultured beta proteobacterium | reverse complement strand
TGCGCAACTGGACGGCGCTGAAACACTTTTGCGTACACGCCATCTTGAGGCCGAAAACGAGCGTCTGCGCAAGCTGCTTGACGTCAAGGGGCGACAGCAAGGAAATGGGCGGCTCACACAGATCCTTTATGCCGCGCGTGATCCCTTTACTCGCCGGGTGATCGTAGACAAAGGTCAGCAGGACAAGATCATTGCCGGGCAACCGGTGATCGATGATGCCGGGGTCGTCGGACAGGTGACAAGGGTCTTTCCCTTTGTCTCGGAAATTACACTGATTACCGACAAGGATCAGGCTGTGCCGGTTCAGATTGTGCGTACCGGGCTGCGCTCGGTGGTTTTCGGGCTGGGCAACGGCCAGCTTGAGCTGCGCTTCATGCCGGCCAACGCGGATGTCCAGAACGGGGACCTGCTGGTCACTTCAGGACTGGATGGCATCTTCCTGCCCGGATTGCCGGTAGCCAAGGTCGTGCATATCGAGCGTGATACCTCCTACTCTTTTGCCCGCATTTTTTGCGTGCCCGTCGCCGGTGTCGAAAATTTCGGTGAAGTCATGGTGCTCGATCCGCGCGAGACGACCCCGCTGCCGTCGCAACTGACGACCGAGGCCGCTGCCGGTGGGACAAAATCTCCCCTCAAGCCTGGGACAAAGAAAAGGCACCTGAAAAGGGAATAAGCTGATGCAACCCACTTTCTCTTCTTCGCGCATTCTGCAGCCCGTTCGCCCCTGGTTTGTCCTGGTTAGTCTGCTGGTCGCGCTGTTGTTGAATTTTTTACCAACCTCGGCCTGGCCGTGGATGCCGGACTGTGTGGCGCTGGTCATCATTTTCTGGAGCATTCGAGAACCACGCCGTGTCGGCATGGGTAGCGGCTTTATTCTCGGCCTGGCCATGGACGTTGCTGATGCCAGCCTGATGGGGCAGCACGCACTGGCCTATGTGCTGGCCTCCTACGCCGCTTCCACGCTGTCGCGCCGCATTCTGTGGTTCCCGCTCGGGCAGCAGGCTTTGCATGTCCTGCCGCTGTTGATGCTTGTGCAGTTCGTGCAACTCGCGGTACGGGCCATGCCCGGCACCGACCTTCCCGGATTGAGCTACTTTATCGGTCCGCTTTTCGGTACCCTCGCCTGGTTGCCGCTGACCTTTGTACTTCTGCTGCCCCAGTATCAGCCGGTCGACCGCGACGCCAACCGGCCAATCTGAGGGACTTCGCCTTGCGTCTCCGGTATTCCCCACTGAACACCCAGGATAGTGAAATTGATCGCTTCCGCTTTCGCATTGCCTTTGCCGCAAGCATTGTGGTACTGGCCTTTGCCATTCTGATCGGACGTTTTGTTTACCTGCAAATCATCCGGCATGATTACTACACGACGCGAGCCGAGGACAATCGTATCTCGCTGGTGCCGATCACCCCTAACCGTGGCGTTATCCTTGACCGCAACGGAACCGTTCTGGCGCGGAACTACTCTGCATTTACTCTTGAAATCACACCCTCGAAAATTGAGAACCTGGATGAAACGATCGACAGTCTTGGAAAAATAATCGAAATCCTTCCCAAGGACCGGCGGCGTTTCCGCAAACTGCTCGAAGAAAGCAAGTCCTTTGAGAGCCTGCCCATTCGTACGCGACTCTCTGACGAGGAAGTCGCCCGTTTTGCCGCCCATCGCTATCTTTTCCCGGGTATCGAAGTCAAGGCGCGCCTGTTCCGCCAATACCCGCTCGGATCGGTTGCTTCGCACGCCCTCGGCTATATCAATCGCATCAATAAGACTGATCTGGAAACCATTGAGAGAAACGAGCAGGAAGCCAATTACAAGGGGACCGACCACATCGGAAAGACCGGACTCGAGCAGAAATACGAGTTTCAGCTGCATGGCGAAACCGGATATGAGGAAGTCGAGATTGACGCCGGCGGACGGGCCGTTCGCAGCCTCTCGCGAACGGCACCGGTTTCCGGCAACAACCTCACTCTGACACTCGATGCCAAACTGCAGGAAATTACGGAAAAAGCCTTTGGTGACCGGCGTGGTGCGCTGGTGGCCATCGAACCATCGACGGGCGGCATTCTCGCTCTGGTTTCCACGCCCACGTTTGACCCGAACCTTTTTGTCGACGGCATTCGCTCGGAAGACTGGGATCAGCTCAACAACTCACCGGATCGGCCGATGGTCAACCGGGCGCTGAATGGCGCCTATCCTCCGGGCTCGACGTTCAAGCCTTTCATGGCGCTCGCCGCGCTTGAGCTTGGCAAGCGTACGCCGGGTCAAACGATTTCAGATCCCGGTTTCTTCACCTTCGGCGGACACACCTTTCGAGACGACAAGAAGGGCGGGCATGGCCTCGTCGACATGTACAAGTCAATTGTTGCATCGTGTGACACCTACTACTACATGCTGGCCAACGACATGGGAATCGACAACATTTCCCGTTTCATGGGGTCAATTGGACTCGGCATAAAAACGGGAGTCGATATCGAAGGTGAATCGGAGGGTGTCCTGCCTTCCCAGGAATGGAAGAAACGCCGCTTCAAGCGCCCGGAACAGCAGAAATGGTTTGCCGGCGAGACTATTTCAATCGGCATCGGCCAGGGCTATAACGCGTACACACCGATCCAGTTGGCGCAAGCCATGGCGGCAGTGGCCAACAATGGCGTAATTTTCCGGCCGCATCTCGTCAGGTACATTACCAACAGCAAGACAGGCGAAAAAACCCTGATCGAACGCGAACCTTTGCGTACGCTCCCGTGGAAGCCGCAGAATATTGAATTCATCAAGAAAGCGATGATTGGCGTCAATAAGGAAGGAACGGGTGCCCGCGCTTTCGCCGGAGCCGAATACGAATCCGGCGGCAAGACCGGGACAGCGCAGGTATTCAGCCTGAAAGGCGCAGAATACAAAGCGAGCAAACTGAAACAGGAACTCCGTGACCATGCACTGTTCATCGCTTTTGCACCGGCAGACCAGCCGAGGATCGCCCTTGCCGTTCTGGTCGAGAACGGCGGTTTCGGTGCCCAGTCCGCCGCGCCGATCGCCCGCATGGTGATCGACTACTACCTGCTGGGCAAGTTGCCCAAGGGGCCGGCAAAGGAAGATGAAACAGCGGAAGAGGAGGAATAGAAGGTGCTCCAGCAACTACTGCAGCGTTTCCGCGCACATCTGGTCGGGCATATTGACGGCCCCTTGCTGACTATTGCGCTGGTCTTGATGGGTTTCGGGCTGGCCACCATCTATAGCGCGACCTATGATGTCAGCAATCGGGCGTTCAACCAACTGCTCAACATGATGGTCGGCCTCGCCGTGATGTGGGGTGTCGCCCAGCTTCCCCCGCAGAAGTTGATGCGCTTTGCTGTTCCGCTCTATGTCGTGGGCGTCGTTCTGCTGGTGATGGTGTACCTGGTCGGGGTCAAGGTCAATGGCGCCAGACGCTGGCTGCCGCTCGGTTTCATGCGCATCCAGCCGTCCGAGATTCTCAAGATTGCGATGCCGCTGATGCTGGCCTGGTATTTCCACAAGTACGAAGCGGCCTTGAGATTCCGCCATTACGTCATCGCCGGCCTGCTGCTCATTGTCCCGTTCGGCCTGATTGCCAAGCAGCCCGACCTGGGAACTGCGATTCTGGTTGGTGCTGCGGGCTTCTACGTCATCTTCTTTGCCGGTCTTCCGTGGAAGGCCATTATCGGCATGGTCTTTGCGGGAGCGAGTGCTGCACCTTTCGTATGGACCATGTTGCACTACCAGCGCAAGCGGATACTGACCCTGATCGACCCGACAACCGATCCGCTCGGCTCGGGCTATCACATCATTCAGTCAACGATTGCCATCGGCTCCGGAGGCGGCTTTGGCAAAGGCTGGCTTGAGGGTACGCAAACCCACCTTGAATTCATCCCGGAACGGCACACCGATTTCATCTTTGCCGTTTTTTCGGAAGAACGCGGCTTGCTGGGCAACAGCATTCTTGTTTTCCTCTATCTGATGCTGATCGCTCGTGGACTGATGATTACGGCCAATGCGTCGACCCTGTTTGCGCGTGTCCTGGGCGGCTCGATCACCCTCAGCTTTTTTACCTATGCCTTCGTCAATATGGGCATGGTCAGCGGCGTTTTGCCGGTTGTTGGAGTTCCCCTGCCGTTCATGAGCTATGGCGGAACGGCTTTGGTGACCCTGTTTCTTGGTCTCGGCATCCTGATGAGCATCCATTCGCACCGGATGCTGGTCAAAAAGTAGGAGTGAGGGAGGAGTCAGGAGTGAGCTATCGGGCGTCCGGATTATTCATGGTTTTGTCATTACTGCTGACGGCCTGCGGCATGCAGCCGCCGCGCAGCGTTGATGCACCAGCGCCCGGCAGCGAAGCGGCAACATATCCGTCAACACCGGTGCCCAGTCCGGCGCGCAAGCCGGTGGTCACACAAAAACGTGGCGGCGCTTATTACAAGGATGACGGACCGGGTGACGACATTCCGGACAATCTCGACGACATTCCGGACGCCCGGCCACAAAGCGAACCACTGCACCGTTTTGCCAACAAGCCCTACGTCGTGCTCGGCAAGGCGTACGTCCCGGAGACCAGCGTCAAGCCTTTCCGGCAACGCGGTA
>CAIVZW010000504.1 GCA_903910495.1 uncultured beta proteobacterium | reverse complement strand
GATGGCCTGCGCCGTCGGTGCGTCGGCGAACAGTTTGCGCGTCGCCAGGTTGACGCTCCTGTCGGTGGCCTGCGCCGAGAGGATGACGGCGACCAGCAACTGGAAAGTCGTTGCGTATTCGAGTTCGGTCGTCGGGGCCGGGTTGGCCGCACGCAAGCGCTTGAAGATTTCGCTGCGCTTGTTTGCGTTCATTGGGAATCTGGTCAGTGGCCGCCGCCCGCCGCCAAAGGCTGCGGCGTACGGCGTTGCTGGCGTGCGGCGGCACGCGACTCGATCCAGTTCTTCCAGGCGATCAGGCAGCCGAGCAGGATGAAGGCGCCGGGCGGCAGCATGGCCAGGAGCAGGCCGGGGTAGTCCTCCGGCAGCAGTTGCAGCGGATGCAGGCCGGGGAAGACCATGTCGATACCCGAGAACAGCGTGCCGCGGCCGATCAGTTCGCGCAGGCCGCCAAGCAGCGACAGCGTCCATAACATGCCGACGCCCATGAAAATGCCATCGACCATCGATTGCAGCGGGGGATTCTTGTTGGCATAGGCTTCGACGCGCGCCAGCACGATGCAGTTGGTGACGATCAGCGGGATGAAGATGCCCAGCACCAGATACAACTCATGCAGGTTGGCATTGAACAGCAGATCGACGACGGTGACCAGAGCGGCGACGACGAGGATGAAGACCGGAATGCGGATCTCGTGCGGGATCAGGTTGCGCAGGCTGGCAATGGCCAGTCCCGAGATGGCCATGACGATGATGGTGGCCAGCGAGAGCATGGCACCGTTGACCAGATTGGTAGTGACCGCCAGCAACGGACACAGGCCGAGAATCTGGACGATGCTGGTGTTCTGTTTCCAGACGCCGTTGGCGGCGATCTTGCGGAATTCGTCACGGGTCATGGCAGTGCCTGTCAGTCGAAGATGGGGAGTAAACCGCTTCCGACGCAGAGAGCGCAGAGACGCAGAGGGCGCAGAGAATACAAATTGCAACTCCTCCGCGATCTCTGCGCCTCGGCGGCCTCTGCGTTGAATGTGGTTAAGTTTTTCATGGCTTGTTGAAAAGTTGCTCACGGTTCTCGGCGACATAGACCGCCGCCTTGCGCACGGCCTTGATCACGGCGCGCGGCGTGACGGTGGCGCCGGCCGCCGAGTCGAAGCGTCCGCCGTCCTTTTTCACCTTCCATGCGCGCTCTTCGGTAGAAGCGGGCGTCAGGCCGTCAAACTGGGTGATCCACGGGCGTTCCCTGTTCTTGTCCTTTTTCGGCTCGATGTAGTCGCCCAGCCCCGGCGTTTCCTTGTGCTGCGTCACGCGCACGCCGAGCAGCGCACCGTCGGCGCCGACGGCGATGAGCAGACGGATCTTGCCGGCGTAACCGTCGGGCGCGACGGCTTCGAGAACCAGCGCGCTGGCCTTGCCGTCCTTGCGTGCGCGATAGGCCGTCGAGGCTTGATCCTGACCGAGCGCGTCCGTCGGCGCGAGGTGCACGCTATCTTTCAGCAGATCGTTGTCGTAGCTCCGGCGTGGCAGGACCTCGTCGATCAGTTTCATTTTTTCCTCGGTCGCCGCAGCCTCTATGGTCGGCAGCGTCCACAGATAGGCACCCGACAGCAGGCCGGTAAAGATGACGACGAAGATGAACAGGATGAGCGCCGTACGCAGGGCCATCGTTGTCGCGGAGGGCGGCCTTGCCGTGTGCGTCATGGCTTGCCCTTCATGCCGAAGATGGGCGGCTGCGTATACAGGTCGATCAGCGGCACGCAGATATTGAGCAGCAATACGGCAAACGCCACACCGTCAGGATAGCCCCCAAAAACGCGGATCACATAGGCCAGCACGCCGGCCGAGAGACCGAAGATCAGCTTGCCTTTGGCCGTCGTGCAGCCGGACACCGGATCGGTGACGATAAAGAAGGCCCCGAGCATGCTGCCGCCCGAGAACAGGTGGAACAGCGGATTGGCGAACTGGTCGGGGTTCCACAGCCAGAGCGCACTGGCCAGCACGGCGATGCCGGCGATGAAGCCAAGCGGCGCGTGCCAGCTGATGATCTTGCGCTGCCACAGCCACAGGCCGCCGAGCAGGTAGGCAGCGCCGACCCATTCCCAGCCTTTGCCGGCGAAGTAGCCAAAGCTGCCGGCGTTGGCCATTATGCTGTGTACCGTGACGCTGCCTTCACCCAGCTTGAGCGCGGTTTTCAGGGCGTCGAGCGGGGTCGCGCCGCTCATCGCGTCGAGGCGCGGTGCATAGCCGAAAACGAGCGCCAGTTGATCGAAGAAACCGGCTTTCAGATCGACCGGCGGCCATTGCGACATGAGCGCGGGGAAGGACACGATGCACACGGCAAAGGCGATCATTGCCGGGTTGAACGGATTCTGCCCGAGTCCGCCGTAGAGGTGCTTGGCGATGACGATGGCGAACAGCGCAGCGACAACGATCAGCCACCACGGGGCAAGGGGCGGGAAGGCCAGAGCGATCAGCCAGGCGGTGACGATGGCGCTGCCATCGCCAAGAAAAAGACCAAGCGGCTTGTTCAGCAGCCTGAGCATGAAGGCTTCAGCGAGCAGCGAAGCGAGCGTGGCGATGGCCATCTGCACCAGTACCACCGGACCGATCAGCCAGGCATAGGCCGCGACGCCCGGCAGCAGCGCCGTCAGCACCTGTACCATGACACGCTGGACACTGACATTCTGGGTGAGATAGGGCGGGGTGTTGAAGTTCATACGCGGCTAACCACTTTCGACACAGAGATCACGGAGATACAGAGAAAGGCAATCAGGTAAACGCAAAAACGGATTTGAAATCCGTCATTCCGGGCTTGACCCGGAATCCAGTAGTGCACTACTGGATTCCGGCTTTCGCCGGAATGACGACCCAATGTGGGTTGTGCGAAACGCCTATTCATCATTTCTATGTGTTCTCTGTGGCTCTGCACTTCTTTCGGTCGCCCCTGTGGCCTTTGTGTTTGAAGCGGTTTGCTGTGCTTGAATTGGCGCCCGGCGAGCTTCAATCTCGGCGATTTCCTTGCGTTGGGCGACGGTCAGGCCGTCGGTGTTCTTTGGCTGCACGTTTTCGCGTTGCACGCGGGCGCGCTCGATGGCCGCAGCGATGGCGGCTTTCCTGGCGGCATCTGCATCTGCAGTTGCGTCGGCAGGCGTCGGCGCAGCAATTTCGCCCGGCTCGGCTTTCTTTTCGGCGACCTTGGCCGCCGCCGCCTTGGCCATCCGTGCGGCCTTTTCGGCCTTCTCGCGTTCGTCGCGCTCGTTACGCAGTTCGAAGCGCACCTTGGCTGCATCGGCCATGTTTTTTGCCCGCTCGCGCGACCAGATCTCGCTCTTGGCAAAGCGGAAATACTGTACCAGCGGGATGTGCGAGGGGCAGACGTAGCTGCAGCAGCCACACTCGATGCAGTCGAAAATATTGTATTCCTGTGTTTTGCCGAAGGATTTTGCGCGCGAATGCCAGTAGAGCTCAAAGGGTTGCAGTTCAATCGGACAGGCTTTTGCACACTCGCCGCAGCGGATGCAGGGCATTTCAGGGGCTGCAGTCGGGAAGATCTTTGGTGTGCCAGCGATGATGCAGTTGCTTGTTTTGATCAAGGGGGCATCAAGATCAGACAAGGTAAAGCCCATCATCGGGCCGCCCATCAGGAAGCGGTCGGTATCTTTGCCTGGCGAGCCGAGGGCGATAAAGTCGCGGATCGGCATGCCGATGGGTACTTCCCAGTTGCCTGCGTGTTTGACGTGACCAGTGATCGTTACGATGCGGCTGATCAGTGGTTCGCCAAAGGCGACGGCACGCTGTACGGCGTAGGCGGTGCCAACGTTGAAGCATTGCACGCCATAGTGGAAACCCAGTTTGCCGAAAGGAATTTCGATCCCGGTAAGGACGCGAACCAGTTGTTTTTCTCCCCCTGCCGGGTAGCGCGTCGGTACGGTAACGACCTTCAGATCGGCGGCATTGTCAGCAGCAGCCAGCATGGCGGCAATAGCTTCGGGTTTGTTGTCTTCAATGCCGACGATGATTTGGCGCGCGCCGATTACCCGCTGCATGATGCGCGCCCCGGCGAAAATATCCGTGGCACGTTCGCGCATCAGCCGGTCATCACAGGTAATCCATGGTTCGCACTCGGCGCCGTTAAGGATCAGCGTTTCAATGTGGGCATCCTGGGGTGAAAGCTTGATGTGACTCGGGAAGCCGGCCCCTCCCAAACCAACAATACCCGCTTCTCGCAGGAAGGTACGCAGCGCCTGCGGGTCTGATGATTGGCTGTCAAACGGTATGCGTTCGCCCCATCGGTCTTCACCATCAGGCTCAATAACCACGCTGAGTGCGGGAAGGCCAGAAGGGTGAGGATAGGGAAATTCTTCGATGGCCACGATACGGCCGGAGGTGGTCGCGTGGATTCCAGTGCCCATCAGGCCGGACGCGTTTCCAATAAGCTGCCCCTTGCAGACCGTGTCGTTTACGCTGACCAGTGGCTCGGCCGAAGCGCGCGCGTTGAGGCGCAAGGGAACGATCAAGCGGTTTGGCAGAGGCGCCATGCGGATCGGCGTGTCCGCTGACTCCTGTTTGTGCGATGGGGGTTTGACGCCGCCTTTGAATTTGAAGAGTTGCAGCATCAGGTGACCCGCTGGATTTGCTTGAGTTCGATCACAGGATACTTCCATTTCCAGTTGTCGATATTCTCCGGAATGACTTCCATCATGATGCACTCGACCGGGCACGGCGGGAGGCAGAGTTCGCAACCGGTACACAGTGATTCGACAACGGTGTGCATCTGCTTGGCTGCGCCGACGATGGCGTCGACCGGACAAGCCTGTATGCACAGCGTACAGCCGATACAGGTTTGCTCGTCAATGAGCGCGACCTGTTTGGGTTTTTCTTGCGCATCGAGCGGTTTGGCTTCGCGGCCGAGCAGGTCAGCTAGACGTTGCACGCCTTCTATGCCGCCGGGTGGGCAAAGATTTATGTCGGTTTCGCCTTCGGCGATAGCTTCAGCATAAGGTTTGCAGCCGGGAAAGCCGCACTGACCGCATTGCGTTTGCGGCAGTATGGCCTCGATTTTTTCAACCAGCGGGTTGCCTTCAACCTTGAATTTGATCGAGGCAAAGCCGAGCGCGGCACCCAGGACAACGGCGCCCAGCGCCATGATGAGGATGGCGGTGAGCATTACTGGTACTTGTCCAAACCGGCAAAGCCCATGAAGGCCAGCGACATCAGCCCGGCAGTGACCATGGCAATGGCCACACCACGGAAATAGATCGGGACGTCAGCGCCTTCGACGCGCTCGCGTATCCCGGCAAAGAGCACCAACACGAGCGAGAAGCCAATGGCGCTGCCGGCTCCAAAAAGCAACGATTCGACAAAGTTGTATTTGTTGGCGACGTTGAGCAGGGGTACGCCAAGCACCGCGCAGTTGGTGGTGATTAAGGGCAGATAAATGCCCAGTACCTGATGCAACACCGGACTGGTTTTCTGGATCACCATCTCGGTCAGTTGGACGATGGCTGCGATGGTAACGATGAACGACAGCGTGCGCAGGTATTCCAGCCCGAAGGGCATGAGCAGGAAGTGGTCGATGATGTAGCTGGCACCGGTCGCCACGGTGAGTACGAAGGTCGTTGCTGCGCCCATGCCAAAAGCCGTTTCCACTTTCTTGGAAACGCCCATGAAGGGACACAGGCCGAGAATCTTCACCAACACGACGTTGTTGACGAGGACGGCACCGACGATGATGAACAGGTAATGGGTCATGGTTCGATACGCCATGCAGGAAAGGGCTAGATAGGCTGCAAAGCCGCGGGATTATCCCATTTCGCAGGGTTTCATTCAACCACGCTGGCAGTAGCGCTATAGCACAGCACTGTGGGTCGGGCTTCAGCCCGACCAGCCAGATCAGCAACGTCGGCCTGAAGGCCGACCCACAAGACCGACTCATTCAGCAGCGCTGTGGGTCGGGCTTCAGCCCGACTAGCCAGACACCTGCAGCAGGTCTAGACCTTGCTCCGTTCCAGCCAGCTCAGCAGGGTCGAGAAAAGCACATCCGGATCGAAGGGCTTGCCGATGAAGTCATT
>CAIVZW010000503.1 GCA_903910495.1 uncultured beta proteobacterium | reverse complement strand
TCACCAGACTGCCGTATCCAGGCCAAACCACTGATTCTTGAAAACGTCGACCAGCCTGGATGCCTCCGAGTAGAAGGAACTTGGGTTTGCCTGCTGGATTGCCCAAGACAGTTCGACAGAAGATCTGACGAGCATCGTAGAAATGTGTCCAATTCAAACCGAAACCTTCACAGGAACAGAAAGAGGTCAAGATGACCCCTTTGGCCCTCGCGATTGCAGCCAGTTAGCAATCCGAAAGCAGGCGTTCGTGGGCAGAGGCGCTAGACGCTATTCATCTTCAAAAAAGAAATGGCGACTTGCCACGTTCAGGAAATTGTTTGGGCGGTGGTGGTGCATGAATTACAGGCGGGTCATTCGGCTTGTGCTGTATGCCCGTGATGAGCCCATTCTCCATCTTCAGCTTCCAGTCACCGTGCCCCCTATAGGCGAGATCAGCCTCGAACTGGGTGTGGTTGCAGTCCCACAAACTTCTATATGAGCCGCTTGCGGCCTCCTGCTGCAGAAGGTTCAATTGTTTTTTAGGTGGTTTCTCCTTCAGTAACCTCTCCATTGGACTTAGCTCCAGCGGGTAATGGCTATAGCTGAGTGCCTTGTCTAGGATCAGATCGCCCTCCTTAAAGAGAAGAGAGGTGGCCCCGCGCAGTTGGACAGATTTTCGGTTTTCTTAAGTGATATCTCTGCCGGGTTTTAAGCCGCCGCGGCGAGCGGCGGGTGTCTGAGGGTGAAGTAAGCCGTATCGGGGGTCTTGCCGTCAAGGGTTGAATGCGGACGACGGCGGTTGTAAAAGTCGAAGTACCTGTTCAAAGCCTGCTTGGCGACGGAAACCGTGTTGTAGCCGTGCAGGTAAACCTCTTCGTACTTCACCGATTTCCAGAGGCGCTCGACAAAGACGTTGTCGCGCCAGCAGCCCTTTCCATCCATGCTGATCTGTATGGCGTGGTGCTCAAGCACCGCGATGAAGGCCGCACTGGTGAACTGGCTGCCTTGATCCGTGTTCATGGTCTCCGGCGCACCATATTTCACGATCGCTTCTTCCAGTGCTTCAACACACGGATCAGCCGTCAAGGTGTTGGACAGGCGCCAGGCCAGCACACGACGCGTGGCCCAATCGAGCACAGCGGTCAGATAGACAAAGCCCCGCTGCATCGGGATGTAGGTCGTGTCCATCGCCCAGACCTGGTTCGGGCGGTCGATAACGACGTTACGCAGCAGGTAGGGATAGATGCGATGGGCCTGATTCCGTCGGCTGGTGTTGGCCTTGCGGTAAAGCGCTTCGATGCCCATTTTTGTCATCAGCGTCCTGACATGCTTGCGTCCCACTTCAACGCCTTCCAACTTGAGCATGTCGCGCAGCATGCGTGCGCCAGCAAAGGGATGTTCCAGGTGCAGTTCATCCATTCGCCGCATCAGACGAAGATCATTGTCCGGCGTCGGTTGCGGCAGGTAATAGACGGAGGAACGTGCCAGATCCAGCAGTTGCGCTTGCCTGACTACCGGCAGCTTGTGCGTGCTGTCAATCATCGCTTTGCGCTCGCATCGCCGATGCGACCGAGCGCGACGGCCAAAAAATCAATCTCCAGTGCCTGCTGGCCAATTTTTGCATGCAGGTCTTTCAGGTCTGGTCCGGCTGACTGTTTCTCGGCTGCCGTGGCGAAGACGCCCGAGGCGTTCTCGAGCAACTGGGTCTTCCATTGCGTGATCTGGTTCGGGTGAACGTCGAACCGCTCTGCTAACGCGGCTAAGGTTTCATCGCCCTTAAGAGCGGCGATCGCCACTTTGGCCTTGAAAGCGGCTGTGTGATTACGGCGGGGTCTTCTCATTGCTTCTGCTCCTGGTCTGGCGATTTGCGTCGCACATTGAAGCAGAGATTTCACTTAACCGGCTGCCCTATTTCATGGGACCACCTCTGAAAGCCAAGTCAATAATATTTTTTTTCATAGCACCGCTCTAAACTTTTTGTCGTTGGAATAACCGCCTACGTTTTCCGGGTAGGTAGTAGATGGCATTCATTTGAGCAAGGATTTCACTGGCATACGCCGGATGTTAGCAATTTCAAAGGACGTCATATTGCTACCCTAGAGGCTTTCTGTTTTTCGCAATAAAACGCGCCTTCGTACACCGCGTATGAATAGCCTATGTATCCGCTGACGATACTGGTGATCAGAGCGACTGCTGCAAATTTAAGGAAAGTTTTCATGGCTATACAGTGAAGGAAGGCTGAGTGACGTAAATAGTCCCTGAAATCCTCCGAGCAGGGGCTGTCAGCAATGTGCTGCCAGATCAGCCGGTCGATAGGAGCGTCCGGTTCTGAATAGTCAATCAAGCCTGTTCTCCTTGTCTGGTGATGATTTAGCTGCTCGGAGTTACAATCCATGACATTCAGGATACGCCCTGCAATGCTCAGGGAGTGAGCCTCTGAAAACAAGGATGTGCCGAAATGAGAAAAGCGGACCGGATCTATAAACTTGAAAACCTGCTTAGAAACCGTAAGTTCATCACGCGAAAGGAACTTGAGTCGATTCTGGAGGTTTCGCGGGCGACCTTGACTCGGGACATCGAATTCCTGCGCAGTCAGTTGAATGCTCCTGTGGTCTTCGATCAAGAGCTGATGGGTTATCGGCTTGACGAACGAGAGGACTCTGGAGTGGCTCACGAACTGCCCGGCATGTGGTTCAATGAAACCGAAATCCATGCCTTGCTGACCATCGAGAGTCTTCTTGAATCCATCCAGCCGGGTTTGCTTGCCCCTCATATAGCGCCTCTGAAGAATCGCCTCAACGCTCTCCTCGGTGAAGGCAGCAATGTGCCTGATGAAATTCGGCGCAGAATTCTGTTGCAACCTTCCACCCCACGCCACATGCGTCTGGAACATTTTCAAGCCTGTGCCACAGCCACCTTATCCAGAAAGAACCTCCTCCTAAATCATCATGACCGGCATTTCGATACTCTCAGCAAGCGTGAAGTCTCCCCACAGCGCATCGTCCGCTACAAGGAAAACTGGTACCTCGACACTTGGTGTCATCAGCGTAAAGCCATTCGCACGTTTTCCATTGATGCGTTGCAGGGTGCAGAAATGCTCGACCAACTGGCTGTTGAAATTTCTGATGTTGAACTGGACGAAGTACTAGGCGCGGGTTACGGGATTTATGCGGGTAAAGATGTAACTTGGGCAACCTTGCGTTTTACGCTTTGGCAGGGACGCTGGACATCGAATGAGATCTGGCATCCAGAGCAGCGCAGTCATTACGACGAGGAAGGGCGCTATATTCTTGAGGTGCCGTACAGCGCTACGACGGAACTGGTGATGGATATCCTGAAATACGGGCCGGAAGTTGAGGTGATAGCGCCGGATTCGTTGAGGCTTGAAATTGCTGATCGGTTAAGTCAGGCAGCAAGGCAGTATCAATCTCCCTTGTAATCAAACTCAAGAGTGGAGAAGCTGATGTTCTCAGTAGTGAATGAAATAACAGCAAGTGAGAAGCAAATTTTTCACGACAGAATGCATCCAATATTTTGAGCACTGACGGAAATTGGCTCAACGGCTCGGTTGCGACTATGCTGGGTTTATTATCAAATAGTATTGACTGTGCTCATTCTGTGAGCATGGCACAAGGAAGAATAGCCAATATTCTACATAGAACTTCCATCAAGGCATTTCAGCAATGGACATTGAAGAACTTTGGTACTCATCCAACCCGACTGATTGGAATCTAGCCCTCCAGCGGTAC
>CAIVZW010000502.1 GCA_903910495.1 uncultured beta proteobacterium | reverse complement strand
CGCACTGGGCCACACACGCGGCAATGACCGTCCGCGTTTCCAGCCGGCGCAACCGAAGATGCTGGTGCTCGCCCCGACCCGCGAACTCGCCCTGCAGGTTACTGTGGCCGCCGATAAATACGCGGGCCAACTGCGTCGCCTGAAAGCAGTAGCCATCCTCGGCGGCATGCCGTACCCGAAACAGATGGAACTGCTGTCGCGCAATCCGGAAATCCTGGTGGCCACGCCGGGCCGGCTGATCGACCACATGGAGTCGGGCAAGATCGATTTCTCGCAGTTGCAGATACTCGTCCTCGACGAAGCAGATCGCATGCTCGACATGGGCTTCATCGACGACATCGAAAAGATTATTTCAGCCACCCCGGCTTCGCGTCAGACCATGCTTTTCTCGGCCACACTTGAGGGCACCGTCGGCCAGATGGCGCGCAAGATAACCCGTGACGCGCTGACGATCCTGGTCGACGCGGCACACACCAAACATGAAAATATCGAACAGCGCATGCACTTTGTCGATGATCTGTCGCACAAGAATCGTCTGCTCGACCATCTGCTTCGCGACGTCAGCATCGACCAGGCGCTTGTCTTCACCGCCACCAAGCGCGATGCCGACACCATCTCCGACCGTCTGAATATCGCCGGCTTCAACGCGGCGGCACTGCACGGCGACATGCATCAGGGTGCCCGTAACCGTACGCTCAGCGCGATGCGTCGCGGACAGGTGCAAATTCTCGTCGCTACCGATGTTGCCGCACGCGGGATTGACGTTCCGACCATCACCCACGTGTTCAACTACGATCTGCCGAAGTTTGCCGAGGACTATGTGCACCGTATCGGCCGCACCGGCCGTGCAGGCCGTAATGGTCTGGCCATTTCTCTGGTCAATCACGCCGAACACTTCAACGTAAAGAAGATCGAGCGCTTCACCAAGCAGATGATTCCGGTCGAGGTTGTCGCCGGTCATGAACCGACGCGGCGCGTACCGACAGGTAATGGCCGTCCTGGTGGCAAACCGAACGCTCGTCCGGCCTGGAAAAGCGGCGATAATCGTGGGCACAGCAAAGCGGCTCCGGCCGGACGCAGCGAAGCCCGCGCAAGCAAGCCGGGCGCGCCCAAACATGATGGTTTTATCCGTACCCCGCATCGCGATGGTGCCAAGCCCGCCCGCACCGGATCTACGGGGGGTAACCGTAGAACCTATGGCGACAGGTAATCTGCTGTCTCCGGAGAAACCCGCTTGCTGCGGGTTTTTTTTCGCCGGCTTTGCCTTTATCCCCGGGAATCAGTAACAATTTGCCTGCTGACTCATTCACCATCAGGCTAATACCATACGGAGGAACATACCATGAGCGCTGAATTGATCACTTACTGGGCAGAGCACGACAGTTCGTTGCGTAAGATCCTTGCTCTGGCAGAGCAAACCCTCCGTATCTTCGATGAGGACCTGTCGAAACTTAAACTTGAAAGCGCCGAGAACGCCGAAGAACTGCACCGGCTTCTCGCCGCTGATGAACGCAGCAGCCTGCGCATTGTGCTCAGGAATGCCGAGCCTTTCCGGCGCAACAGTCCGCGCCTGATGAAACTGCTCGCCACCTATCCTCTGAGAATGACGGTTCTTGAATGCCCAGAGCATCTTGCGTCACTCGGTGATTCACTACTCATTGCCGATGACAGGCACGCCCTTGTCCGCTTTAACAAGGATCATGCCCGCGCCAAGGTGATTATCAACAATGCTGAAGAATGCATATCCTATGTGCATCGCTTCGAAGAAATCCAGAAGGAAGGCGGCGAACAGGTGAGCGCGACGGCACTCGGCCTCTGAAATGCAAAATGCATGACTCTCTGACAGCGACAGCTGATTCTGCTATAATTCCAATCAGATTGACATGTAAGTCAGTCAACCAAATGACCTTTGGTTTGTTGTTG
>CAIVZW010000501.1 GCA_903910495.1 uncultured beta proteobacterium | reverse complement strand
ATGACGTCCTATGCCTGCGGACGCTGGCTGCCGCGCTGGCAAAAACTCGAAGCCTTGCCCGGACGCCGGCACGTGCAGCGCTGGGGATCGCCCATCCTGCTGCTCGCCTGGGCCCCGCTGGTCGGCGATGCCTTGTGCGTTGCCGCCGGCTGGCTGCGCGTCAACTGGCTGGCCTGCGCCATGTTCATGGCGCTCGGAAAAATTGCGCGCTACTGGCTGATCGCCCAGGCGAGTCTGCTCTGAGATCGAATATCACTGGGAAACCGTGATATTGTAGTCGGCCTTTCCCCGTGACCTGCGCTAGCATTCGTCTTTTCCCCCTCAGCAATCAGAACACGGGTAATCTGGCGCTGGGGTCGATGAACTTTTCCTGCCCATTTTTTACATACCGCCCATGAAACACTGGCTGATCACCCTCCTGCTTGGCTGTTGCCTGCTGCCCGTCGTGGGCGCTCAGGCCGCGCCGGCGGTCGCCCTCTTTTATGCAAGCGATGCGCCGCTCGATGAGCTCAAGTCCTTCGACATTGTCGTCGTCGACCCTGACCACGGCTACGATCCGGAGCGCTATCGCAAACCGTACAGTGAGCTTTATGCCTACGTCAGCGTCGGCGAGGTGCATCCGACGCGAACCTGGTTCAAGGACATCCCGGCAACGGCCAAACTTGCCGGCAATCCCGACTGGGGCTCGCTGGTGATGGACCTTTCCCGCCCGGAGTGGTCGGACTTTCTGGCTGACAAGCTTGTTGCACCGCTCTGGGAGAAGGGGTACAGGGGCTTGTTCCTCGACACCCTCGACTCCTACCGCCTGGCCAAAAAGTTTGACGAAGCTGCACAACAGGCCGGTCTCGTTAGCCTCATCGAAAAACTGCATCGGCGCTTCCCCGGCATCCGTCTGATCCTCAACCGCGGCTTCGAGATTTTGCCAAAGGTAAAGGACAAGGTGCAGATGGTCGCTGCAGAATCGCTGTTCCGTGGCTGGGACGCTGGCCGCAAGCGTTATGTCGAGGTCAAGGCCGAGGATCGCGAATGGTTGCTCGGTCAACTGCGCACAGTGCGTGATACGCATGGCATCCCGGTGCTGGCCATTGATTACGTCGCAGCGCAGGAGCGCAAGCTGATGCGCGCCACAGCCGAACGCATCAAGGCCCTCGGCTTTGTGCCCTGGGTCAGCGACAGCGCCCTGGCAACCCTCGGCATCGGGCAGCGCGAAGTCATGCCGCGCAAGATTGCCGTCATCTATGACTCACGCGAGGCTCCGGCGCTCAATTACACGATGGCGCACCGTTTCCTGGAAATGCCGATCAATCACCTCGGTTATCTGGCCGAATATTTCGACATCAATCAGAACCTGCCCAGTGAATTACCGCTTTCCCGCATTGCCGGAATCGCAGTCTGGCTTTCCGACGCTCCTCCTCGCCCCGGGTTGTTCAACGACTGGGTGCAGCGACAGATGGCACTTGGTACCCCGCTGGTATTTTTCAACCAGTTGCCTGATTCAGCCGACAGCAAAGCCTTGAAGGATCTCGGACTCGCCCGTCAACAGATACCCGCCAGCCCCCGCTTGCAGATGGCCGTGGCCGATCCGATGTTCCTGGGCGAAGCGCCACTACGCCCGGATCGTCTCCAGATTCTGCCGCTGCGAATTTCCGCTTCGGGAACGCCGCTGGTCGAAGTCGCCGATCAGAATGGCAACAGGCACGTGGCCGCTGCCTTGATGCCCTGGGGGGGGTTCGCACTGGCGCCTTTTGTCATCACCGAATTTCCCGGCAGCGAGCAGTTTCGCTGGCATCTTGATCCGTTCGCCTTCCTGCGTGCGACGCTGCGGCTACCGGACATGCCGGTACCGGATGTGACGACCGAAAACGGCCGTCGTCTGCTGCTCGCACACATCGACGGCGATGGCTTTCCGTCGCGTGCCGAATTGCCGGGTTCGCCACTCGCCGGACGGGTATTGCTCGATGAAATATTGTCGCGCTACCGGATTCCCCACGCCATGTCGGTGATCGAAGCCGAAGTGTCACCCGAGGGACTTTATCCTAGAGATTCCGGCGAGATGGAAGACATCGCGCGACGCATGTTTGCCCTGTCCCACGTGGAGATCGCCAGCCATACGTTTTCGCATCCGTTTCGCTGGGACGACAAGGTACAGCATGGCATCTTCCGGGATACTGACGAGTCCTACCACCTTGCCGTGCCCGGTTACAAACTCGACCTGACGCGTGAAATCATCGGCTCAGCAGCCTACATCCGGACGCGTCTGGCACCAGCCGGAAAGTCCGTCAGGCTGCTTCTCTGGAGCGGTGATGCGGCTCCCGGCATTGAAGCATTGCGCATTACTGCCGACAGCGCCCTCCTGAACATGAATGGTGGCGGCTCGCAAACTACCCGCAGCAAGCCTTCGCTGACTACGGTAACCCCGATCGGCATCAGCAAAGGCGGCTATCGCCAGATCTACGCCCCGATCAGCAATGAAAACATCTACACCAATCTTTGGCGGGGCCCCTTCTACGGTTTCAAGCGGGTCATCGAAACCTTCGAAATGACGGAGGCGCCGCGCCGACTCAAACCCATCGGTATTTACTACCACACCTATTCCGCGACCAAGAAAGCCTCCCTCGAGTCTCTTCACGCAATCTATCGCTGGGCTGCTGGCCAGGATACGCACCCGGTCTTTCCTTCCGAATACATCCTCAAGGCCATTGATTTCGGGCACACGACGATTGCCCGCGAAGGTGATGCCTGGCGCATCCGGGGCGACGGCGAGTTGCGCACCCTGCGTGCGCCGACAACGCTCGGCCAGCCCGATGTCGGGGCGTCACAGAACGTTGCCGGGTACCTTGCCGGTGCCGAAGGCAACTACGTGCATCTGGCAAGTGGCGACGTACTACTGCGCTTTACCACAACGCTGACAAGCCACCCCTATCTGCGCGACGCCAACGCCCGGCTTGCCGACTGGCAGGCCGGTGACGGCGAACTGCGTTTCACCCTGAAAGGCCATCAGCCGCTCGAATTTTCCCTTGCCGACAGTCTGCGCTGCAAAGTCAGCGCCAACGGCAACCCAGTCACCCCGCGCCGCACCAGCGGCGATACCCACAGCTTCCGCCTGACCGATGCTGCTGCAACGATCGAAACTCGCTGCCGCGGGCGTTGAGCGGCCACGT
>CAIVZW010000500.1 GCA_903910495.1 uncultured beta proteobacterium | reverse complement strand
CCGGCGCCGGCCTTGATGAGCGAACGCACGGTGCGGGCGATGTTGAAAGCGCTGGCACCGAATCCGGTGTCCACGTCGACAAGAAGGGGCAGCGAGCACACGTCAGTGATGCGACGAACGTCGGTCAGGACATCATCCAGATTCGAGATACCCAGGTCAGGCAAGCCGAGCGAGCCGGCCGCGACGCCTCCGCCCGAGAGGTAAATGGCCTTGTAGCCGGTGCGCTCGGCCATGCGCGCGTGATAGGCGTTGATGGCGCCGATGCACTGCAACGGCTTTTCATCTTTCAAGGCTGCGCGAAACTTGGCGCCCGGGCTCAGTGTGGCCATGTTGGATCTCTCTCTCGTGGTTATTGGAAAAAGGCCTTCGCGGCCTCATCAGGCAGACTGACCCCGGTGACGCGGGCCTTTTGCAGTACTGCCCAGTAATAGCGATAGGTCGCACGGTCGTGCAGTTCACCCAGATACTGGATCGGCCCCCATTGATTCTTCTGGGCGGCGATCAGTATGTTGGAAGCATCCTGAACTTCTGAAAAATCCGGCTTCATGGCATCCACAATGGGTTGAATCTGCGCCGGATAGATCGACCACATGCGCAGGAACCCGAATTCATTGCGTGCGCGCAACGCGTCCTGGAAGGTGCTGTAACTGTTCTTCAGGTCGAGCGTGACGTTGTGCGACGGCACGATACCGTTCGCCAGGGCGGCAGCAACGACATCGGATTTTGCGCGTGCCAGCAGTCGATGCTCAAACTGGCCCGGCGAGCGCATGGCCGATGCTGGGATGGCGCCATGGTGCGCCGAAACGAAATCCATCAGGCCGAAATCCAGCACCTGCATCCAGGGCAGGGCGGCGATTTCCCAGGCTTCCTTCAGCGCGCCGTGGGTTTCGACCAGAACGTGAATGGGGATTTCACGCTTCACGCCATGGTGAGCCGCAACCTGCTGGATGTAGAGAATCATCTCCGCAACCTGGCTGGCCGTGGTCGGCTTGGGGATGGTGATGTACGCCAGGACATGTCCGGCGCCGGAGACGAGGATGTCCACGTCCTTCTTCCAGTGCGCGTGCGTGTAGTCGTGTATGCGCACTCCCACCTGACGATACTTGTTGGCGGCGCTGTTCACGACGCGCACCACCATCTCGGCGTGTTCCTTCTCCCGCCCAGCCTGCGCGCCGTCTTCGCAGTCGCAAGTGACGTCGAAAACGGGGCCCAGTCGCTCCTGCAGCTCCATCGCCTTGAGAATCAGCTTTTCGCTGCCGGCGAAGTGCTCGCAGGAGGGAATGATCGGGAAGGGCCGCTCGCCCTGGAACAGGGCGTCGCGGGGATGAACGGGCTGGGTCATGCCTTCTGGCAATCAGCCGACGAGGTGCTTGACGCCTTCGCGCTCTTCCATCAATTCCTGAAGAGTGGCATCCATCTTCTGGCGGCTGAACGGATCGATTTCCAGTCCCTTGACGCGCTCGTACTTGCCGCCGGACGTGATAACCGGAACGCCATACATGGTGCCCTCGGGAATGCCGTAGGAGCCGTCAGAAGGAACCCCCATGGTCACCCACTGGCCGTTGGAGCCGAGCACCCAGTCGCGAATGTGACAGATGGCGGCATTGGCAGCCGAGGCGGCTGACGACAGGCCGCGTGCCTCGATGATCGCTGCGCCACGCTTGCCGACTGTGG
>CAIVZW010000499.1 GCA_903910495.1 uncultured beta proteobacterium | reverse complement strand
GCCACTGCGTACCCTGTCCATTACCTCCAGCCCGTCGCAGGCTTCTCCGGCTACCCGCAGGTCGTCACTGGCCGCCAGCAACTGCTTGAGTCCCTCGCGGATCAGCGCATGATCATCGGCAATCAGCACCCGGATCATGGACCAGCCTCCGTCCGCACGGGAAAGCGCACTTCGATGTGGGTGCCACGCCCCGCTGCGCTGTCGATGCTCATGCGTCCGCCCAGCATGTTCACGCGCTCGCGCATGCCGAGCAGACCGAAGTGATGTTTCCTGTCGCCCTTCGCTGCCGGCAGACCGCAGCCATTGTCGGTGATGCTTAGCAGCAGCGTATCGCCAAAGTCCTGCAAGGCCACCATCGCATGCGAGGCCTGCGCATGCCGGGCGACGTTGGTCAGCGCTTCCTGAACGATGCGGAAGATCGCCGTCGATAGCGGCTCTTGCAGACCGTAGTCATCGCGATCCAGCACCAGATCGCAGGCCACCCCGGACTGCCTGGCAAAGCGCTCGACATGACTGGCCAGGGCCGATTCCAGACCCAGATCATCGAGTATCCCGGGGCGCAGATCTTCACAGATCCGGCGCACGGCATCGACCGTACCACGGATGATCTGATCGATTGCAGCAAGGCGCGAGACGATGGCCGGCTGATTGCTCGCCAGACTATTGGTCAGCAAGTCAAAGTTGAAGCGCAAGGCGGTCAGGTTCTGCCCGAGATCATCATGCAGTTCGCGCGCGAAATGGGATCGGTCCTCCTCATGCGCCTGCTGCAGGAATTTCGAAAACTCGCGCAAGCGCGTTTCGCTCTCGCTCAGTTCGTCCTCGGCCTGCTTGCGCTCGCTGATGTCGCGGACGATGGCGATGAAGTGGGTCAGGCAGCCTTGCTCGTTATGCACCGGCGAAATCGTCATTTCGTTCCAGAAGGTGCTGCCGTCTTTGCGGTAGTTGAGGAGCGTAGCGGCGAATCCGGTGGCATCCTCGACGGCCAGTCGTAGCGACTCGACCATGAGTGGATCGGTCAGCGGACCCTGGCTGAATTTGCAGATGTGGCCCAGCACCTCCGTAGGGCGGTAGCCGGTGATCGACAGAAAAGCGTCGTTGGTAGACAGGATGAAGCCGTCAGAGTCGGTAATGAGCACGCCTTGCGAAATGGCTTTGAGGGCCAGGTCACTTATTTTCAGCATTTCCAGCGCCTGTTTGCGCTCGCTGATGTCGGTCAGGGTAAGGCGCAGCACCGGGGGATTCCCTGCCGGGCGCGCGCAGTTGATCTGGGCCTCAAGCAGGCTACCATTGCCGCGCTGCAGCGTAAGTTCCACGGAGCCTTGCCGGTCGCCGCGTTTGACTCCGCTCAAATGCTGCTTCCAGCGCTCCCGGTCTTGCTCGATGACATAGACGGCAAAGCTTCGCCGCAGCAGATTCCAGCGGTCCACCCCGAGCAGTGTGCTGCCGGTCAGGTTGATCTCGGCAATGAAACCCTCGGCGGTCAGCGTGAGATAGCCGACCGGGGCGAGCTCATAGAGATCGACATAACGGCCACGCGACTCCTCCAGGGTAATCTGCGCCTGGTGCAAGGCTTCGTTCTGCATTTCGAGCTCGATCTGGTGCACGCGCAGCTCGTGCAGCACCCCGCTGGTGTCGCTGTCGGCGCTGTCGGCAGCGGCCGGCGACACGCGGGTCAGCTGCGCCTCGGCCGCAGCGCGCAGGTCCGGGGCGGAGGGCGTCTGGCCGGCAGGCAGCGTCATGGGGCCGGCACCGCTTCAATGGTCGCCAGCG
>CAIVZW010000498.1 GCA_903910495.1 uncultured beta proteobacterium | reverse complement strand
TGACGAGCAGGGCGTTTTTCTGGGTTACATCGGCTCCTGTCTCGACATCACCGGGATCAAGCATTCTGAAGAGAAGCTGCAGCTGGCGGCGAGTGTTTTTATCCATGCCCGCGAAGGGATCCTGATTACCGGGACGGATGGGGCGATCATCGACGTCAATGACGCCTTCTGCGACATCACCGGTTACCGCCGTGACGACGTTCTCGGTCGCAACCCGAGTCTGCTTGCTTCAGGACGCCACGATAAGGTGTTCTATGAGGCCTTGTGGCGCACGCTGATCGAAACCGGCCACTGGGCCGGCGAACTCTGGAACCGGCGCCGGAACGGCGAGGCCTATGCCGAGAAGCTCAACATCAGTGCGGTGAGCGATGACCAGGGCAGGACCCGGCAATACGTCGGCTTGTTCTCCGACATCACCACCCTCAAGATGCAGCAAAACCAGCTCGAACAGCTTGCCCACTACGACGTCCTGACCACCCTGCCCAACCGCGTGCTGCTCGCCGACCGGCTGCAGCAGGCCATGGCCCAGGGCGAACGGCGCGGGCAACAACTGGCGGTGGCCTATCTCGACCTCGATGGCTTCAAGGTCATCAACGACCACCACGGCCATGAAACCGGCGACAAGTTACTGATCACCCTGGCCGAGCGCATGAAGCAGACCCTGCGCGAAGGCGACACGCTGGCCCGCCTGGGCGGTGACGAATTCGTCGCCATCCTGCCCGACCTGAGCGATGTCGCCGCTTGCGTGCCGATGCTCACCCGCCTGCTCGCCGCGGCGGCCGAGCCGGTAGCGATCGGCGAACTCACGCACCAGGTCTCGGCCAGCCTCGGCGTCACCTTCTATCCGCAGGCCGACGAGGCGGACTCCGACCAGTTGCTGCGCCAGGCCGACCAGGCCATGTACCAGGCCAAGCTGGCCGGCAAGAACCGCTACCACATCTTCGACGCCGAACAGGACCGCAGCGTGCGCGGGCACCACGAAAGTCTGGAACACATCCGCCGCGCCCTTGGCGCGCGCGAATTCGTGCTCCATTACCAGCCCAAGGTGAATATGCGCACCGGCGCGATCATCGGCGCCGAAGCCCTGATCCGCTGGCAACACCCGGAACGCGGCCTGCTGCCGCCGGACGTTTTCCTGCCGGTGATCGAGAACCACCCGCTGGCCGTGGATATCGGCGAATGGGTGATCGACACCGCCCTGCGCCAGATGGAAGACTGGCGTGCGGCCGGCCTGGACATCCCGGTGAGCGTCAATGTCGGCGCCCGTCAGCTGCTGCAGGCCGACTTCGTCGACCGCCTGCATGGCATTCTGGCGAGGCATCCGGCCTTCCGGCCCGGCGACCTGGAAATGGAGGTCCTGGAAACCAGCGCCCTGGATGACCTGGCCCACGTCTCACGGGTCATTGAGTCTTGCCGCGAAATCGGGGTCAGTTTCGCCCTGGACGATTTCGGCACCGGCTATTCCTCGCTGACCTACCTGAAACGCCTGCCGGTATCCCAGCTCAAGATCGACCAGAGCTTTGTGCGCGACATGCTTGACGACCCGGATGACCTGGCCATTCTGCAGGGCATCATCGGTCTGGCCGCCGCGTTCTACCGCCCGGTCATTGCCGAAGGCGTGGAGACCGTCGAACACGGCACCCTGCTGCTGCAACTGGGCTGCGAACTGGCGCAAGGCTACGGCATTGCGCGGCCCATGCCGGCGGCCGGGTTTCCGGGCTGGGCCCTGGCCTGGCGCCCCGATCCGGCGTGGAGCAACCTGGCACCGGTCAGCCGTGACGATTTGCCGGTGCTCTTTGCCGGCGCCGATCACCGCAACTGGATCATGGCCATCGAGTCTTTCCTGCTCGGCGAAGCAGTGCTTCCCGCCGCGCACGATCACCAGCACTGTCGCTTCGGCGCGTGGCTGGAGAGCGAAGGCCAGGCCCGCTATGGTGCGCAAGCCGGCTTCCGGGCCATTGAAGGGGTGCACCACCAGATGCATGTGCTGGCCTCGGAACTGTGCGTACTCCATGCCCATGGCCAGGATACGCAGGCGCTGGCCCGGCTCGGCGAACTCCAGTCCCGGCGCGACGACCTGCTTAGCCAGTTGGGATCCTGGTTCAGGGAACACGGCGGCAGGGCAAGAGAGTCTGAACCTGCTGCCGGCGATCGAGGCCTGCCGCCGTCAATGAGCGCACCGTGGCGGAAGCCGCCGGAGGGTCAGCGCCGGATGGCGAATCGGAAACCGGCAAGAGCGGGCCATGAGCCGCACGACAACCAACGCGCGCCAGCGGCGCCGGGATAGCCATGCCTTCTTCATTTTCCCCTCGCAACGCCGGCCACGACAGGCTCGACAGCGACCACCAGCGGCTTGAGGCGCGGGTGCTCAGCCGGACCCGCGAACTGGTCGCCATGCGCGATGCGGCCGAGGCCGCCAACCGTGCCAAGAGCGACTTCCTGAGCAACATGAGCCACGAGATCCGGACGCCGATGAACGGTATCCTGGGCCTGGCGCACACGCTGCGGCAGAGCGGTGTCACCGCGCAACAGGCCGAGCAGCTGGACATGATCGACGCCTCCGGCCGCCATCTGATGCGGATCATCAACGACATTCTCGATCTGGCCAAGATCGATGCCGGAAAGCTCAGTCTTGATGCGGAGAATTTCGCTCTCTCCGAGATGCTCTACACCGTTAACGCCATCATCAGTGCCACTGCCGCGGCCAAAGGCCTGGCCCTGAACCTCGACATGGACGGCATGCCGCAGGCTTTGCATGGCGACGCCACGCGGCTCAGTCAGGCGCTGGTGAACTACCTGAGCAACGCCCTCAAGTTTACCGAGCGCGGCAGCATCACCCTGAGGGGGCGACAGCTCAGCGAAACGGACGACGGCTACCACTTGCGCTTCGAGGTCATCGACACCGGCATTGGCCTGAGCGCCGAACAGCAAGCGCAGCTGTTCGGGCTCTTCGTGCAGGGCGACAGTTCGACCGCACGCCACTACGGGGGCACCGGCCTCGGTCTGGCCATCACCCAGGGTATTGCGCGCCTGATGGGCGGCGAAGTCGGGGTGGACAGCAGGCCGGGGCTGGGCAGCACCTTCTGGCTAACGGTGCGCCTGGGCAAAGGCCATGGGCCCGCGCATTTCGCGGCGCGCGGGGCGCTGCCGTGCGCGCCGGCCGAAGCCCTGCAGCTGCGCCAGCACCAGGGTCGCCGCATCCTGCTGGCCGATGACAATGCCCTCAGCCGGGAGATCATGCGCCTGTTGCTGCATGAGGTCGGCCTGCTGCTCGATGTGGCCGAAAATGGCCGCCAGGCCGTGCAACTGGCGAGGCACAACGACTACGCCCTGATTCTGATGGACGTCTATATGCCCGAAATGGACGGCCTGGCGGCGATCTGCGCCATCCGTGCGCTGCCCGGCCGGCAGGAGACGCCGATTCTGGGCCTGAGCGCCGATGCCTCGAGTGAATGCCATCAGGCTTGCCTGGGCGCCGGCATGAACGGGTATATCGACAAACCGGTCAATCCGGAGTCTCTGTTTGAGGCCTTGAGCCAATGGCTGACCAAGGCGAACTGAGGGGGCCGCAACAATCCAGTCCGGCCGATGCGGACGGGGGCCGATCCATGATCCGGGTGCTGATTGCCGATGATCATGCGCTGATCCGCGAGGGACTCAAGCAGTTGCTGGCGGCCAGTGACGACCTGCGGGTAGCCGGAGAAGCCTGCGACGGGCTGGAGGTAATGGACAGGGTACGCAGTGGC
>CAIVZW010000497.1 GCA_903910495.1 uncultured beta proteobacterium | reverse complement strand
TTCGTCAGTTGGCGAGTTAGCGATCCGGACGACTAAAACTTGCAACATTTTCTTGACAACAATAGAAATTAAGGCATAGTGGATATTGGATCCACTTAACCATAAGGAGAATTGAAAATGCTAAAGTTGCTGCTTAAATCTCTGTCTCTGGTCATGGCGCTTCTTTGTTTTATTGCTTCGCCAGCCAGCGTCGCGGCTGATGATAAACCGATCAAACTCATATTGGCTTCTGTTTCGGCGCCTTCCGGACAGGTTCTTGATAGTGATGGCGTGCAATGGTGGATGGATAAAGTTACTGAAAGAAGCAAGGGTCGGGTGACGTTTGAAACCTTCTGGGGCTCCTCGCTTGCTGCACCCATCGCACATCTCGACATTCTTCAGAAAGGCATGGTTGACATCATTCTCGGCTGCCGGATTTATACCCCTGGCAAAACTCCGCTCGGCCCGTATCACTATGTCATACCGTTTGGCCCGACCGACATGCGCTTGGTCAATAAGGCGACACGGCAGATCTATGAGGAAATTCCGGCTTTCCGTGAGGAACTGGCCAAACAGAATGCGATCCTGATCGCGAATTTTGTGACGATGCCCTATGACGTGATCAGCAAGGCACCGGTTTCTTCACTGGCCGAGATGAAGGGAAAGAAAATCGGTCTGATCGGGCAGTATTTCGGTCGCTGGGCCAAGGCAGCCGGGTTGGTGCCCGTGGTTGCGCCGATGAGCGAACGCTACAATCTGCTCCAATCGGGCGTCACCGAGATGGACTTCCATCCGATCACCCATATGAACGCCTTCAAGGTACAGGAGCTGGCCCGCAATTACATCAAGGTCGAGGCAATGGTCGGTGCTCCCTGGGATCTGCTGTTCAACCTCGAAAAATTCAAATCGCTGCCTCCGGATATTCAGAAGATCATGCTCGACGCCGGCAAGGAAGCCGAGATCGCCATGGCCAGCGAACTGTCCGGCAAATGGCGCGACAAGATCCTGAGCGCATGGAAGGCCCAGGGAGTGACTTTCTCCGAGTTCCCGGCAGAAGAGCGCGCCAAGTGGGCGGCCCTTGTCGAGGATATTCCCAGCGAATGGGCGCTCGAGATGGAGCAGAAGGGCTTGCCGGGCTGGCAGATCATGAATCGCTATCAGGAGATAACGACTGAACTGGGCTACAAGTGGCCGAGAAAATGGGCGGTCAAGAAATAAGAGCCTGAGACGCAACAAATCGGTAAATCGTTACCCTAATTGAAGAGCCGCCACAGTCCGTGGTGGCTCTTCTTGTGTCTTGAAAGACAACTGGCGAAATTTGACGGAGAAGACCATGCAGCATCTTGCGAGTTATGTACTCAAACTGGCCGATGGCCGCAACGAACCGATCAAGGATCTGGACGGAGCCTCGCGGACCATACTGGTCGATGAGGAAACGGTGAATGCGAATGAAATAACCTTCGGCCACAGCAGATACGAGCCGAAAACGTCGATTCACAAGAAACACACTCACCGGAACGCCGAAGAAATCATCTACATTCTTTCGGGCAGGGGTGTGGCGGGGGTCAACGATCAGGAAACGGTGGTCACGAGCGGCGACACGATCTGGGTCCCCAAGGGGGCCGTTCACTGGTTTTCCAACCCGTTCGATGAACCTTGTGAATTTATTTTTCTATACACGAAGAGTTCACTGGAAAAAGCCGCCTATGAAATGATCGACGAGGATCCTCATGAGTAATGAGATGCACCATCCTCTGGGAAAATATTTACGTCTGTTGAGAATGCTGTTTGTCGGCATATCAAGCCTGTCCCTGCTGTGCCTGACGCTGATGATTGTTGCGGACACCTTTTTCCGATATGTTTTTTCCGCCCCGTTTCCGGCATCCGTCGAGATCAGCCAGCTCATTCAGCCGTATGTCGTGTTTCCTCCTTTGGCCTATGCGCTGGCAACCGGTAGTCATGTCCGTGTCACCCTGCTGACCGAGCGCATCAGCGGCAATCCAAAAAAATGGGTCTCTTGTTTTGCCTACCTTGTCGGACTGATTTTCTTTTCGATCATGGCTTATATGAGCGGGCTCAATTTCTGGGAATCCTTCGCGATAAATGAAACCATGCTGGCCGCTATCAAGCTGTACTGGTGGATTGGCAAGTTGGCGATGCCGCTGGGAACAGCCATGATTGCAATCGAATGCGCCTATCAGTTGTTTCTGCTATTGATCGATTCAACCGACCTACAGGAAGGAATGGGCTGATATGGATTCCTTCACAATAGGCCTGATCGGAATAACAGTTCTCGTGGCAATGTTGTTGCTCGGCGTACACATTGGCGTTGCACTCGGATTCATCGGACTGATCGGCTCAATAATTCTGGTTGGTCTTGAGCCGGCCTTATGGGGCGCGATGAATGTTTTCTACAGCCAGGTCGCTTCCTATGCCCTGATCACCGTTCCTCTGTTCATCGCCATGGGCTACCTGGCCACAGCAGGCAATCTGAGCAAGAATATTTTCAACTCGCTCAATCACTGGATAGGCGGACTCAAGGGCGGCGTGGGCATTGCGACGGTTGCCAGCTGTACACTTTTTGGCACGATCTGCGGATCATCCATAGTCACTTCATCGGTATTCTCGATCATCGCCGCGCCCGAGATGCGCAAGCAAGGCTATGACAAATCACTGGCCTATGGAATCTGCGCATCGTCCGGCCTCATCGGCATGCTCATCCCGCCGAGTATCCTGATGGTTGTCTATGGAATACTCTCGGGTGACTCCGTGGGGAAACTGCTGATCGCCGGCATAACTCCCGGTCTGGTCCTTGCCTTGTTTTATTCAATAACCATTTATTTGCTGGCCAGATTCCGGACCGATCTGGTCAAGGATAAAGTTCAGGAGACATTCAGCCGGCGCCAGAAAATGCAGGGACTGCGTGACCTCTGGCCTGTTGCCGTCGTCATAATAATTACTTTTGGCGGCATATTCGGCGGCGTCTTTTCACCGACCGAAGCCGGCGCGATAACGACCTTCATCGTCCTTGTTCTGTTGATTTTATTGGAGAAAAAAAAGAGCTTTCCGCATATCGTCTCTGCCTTCAAGGAAACTGCCCGGACCTCGGCCATGATTTTCCTTATTTTTGGCGGGGCGGCGATTTTTTCCCAGTTCCTGATTCTCTCCGGCATTGCCAACCGTACGGTCGAACTGATCATCGCGCTGAACCTGTCGACAGTCGGCTTCCTCTGCATGATCGCCATGGTCTACCTCGTCCTGGGCTGTTTTCTTGATTCGATTTCCATGCTGACGATCACCATTCCGCTCCTGCACCCTGTTTTGGGCCGCATGGGCATAGACCCGATCTATTACGCCGTGGTGGTCATTGTGGCCATCGAGATCGGCATGATCACGCCCCCGGTCGGTCTGTGTGTCTACGCGGCAAAGGCAGTAGCCGAAAATGATGTGACGCTTGAGGATATTTTCAGAGGATCTCTGCCCTTTTTCATCGTTTCCATGATCGCCCTGATGATTTTTATTCTGTTTCCGCCACTCAGCACATTCCTTCCAGCGCGAATGTTTAGCTGGTAAATGACTAAAGCATAACGGGATTCAGTCACGGGAAAGCAATGAAGAACTCGCGATGGGGTCATTGATCTCGTTGCGGGCAAAGTACGTAACGCCTTCTGATACATAACGATGTAGTACCCCTTTGTTCACCAGATAGTTCAGATGCGCCAGCGCCTCGCCCATGGCAAAACTGATCTGATGCCCATCAAGTCCGGGCGGGAAAAGATGCGGCAGCAAGCTTCCGGCGCTGACCGGCCCCTTGGCGACCACGGCCAGCAGGGTGTCGAGGCGCTCGGCATGGTGATGCTCAAGTTCGGCGATGCGCGCATGCACGCCGCGGAAAGGTCGCCGATGCGACGGCAGCGCCAGGGTGTCGGGGCGCAAAACAGCCTTGAAGCGCTGCAAACTGTGCAGGAACAGGTGCAGCGAATCGGCCTCGGGCTCGCTCGGCCAGACGCTCACATTGGTGGTGATCTCGGGCAGCAACTGATCTCCGGCGAGCAGTACTCCGATTTCGTCGCAGTACAGCGAGGCATGCTCCGGTGAATGACCCTGGCCGACGATGACCTTCCAGCTGCGGCCGCCGATGGACAGTTCGTCGCCGTCGGCCAGGCGATTGAATGATGAGGGCAAGCGCACGCCCTGGGAATAGGGAACCGCACCGGCCTGAAACACCTCCTGATGGGCTTCGTCCAGTCCATTGGCAATATAGAACTGATGGCGGTATTCGATGTTGTCGTTATTCAGGTTTTGTACCGCCAGGTTGGCTGTCAGCCACTCGGCCTGGGTCATCCACGGACGCAAATTCCAGCGTTCCGACAGCCAGGCCGCATTGCCCACATGATCCGGATGAAAATGGGTGACGATGATCCGGGTCACCGGCTTGGCCTGCAGGGTGCTCGCCCAGACCTGTTCCCACTGGGCGCGGACGTCAGCGCGGGAATAGCCGCAATCGACGATAGTCCAGCCGTCGTCATCCTCCAGCAGATAGAGATTGATGGCGCGCAAACGGAAGGGCAGCGGCGTGCTCAGCCAATAGATCCCCTGCGCCACCTTGATAACGGCTCCGCTGGCGGGATAGTCGGGGAACGGGTAGTCGACTGCGCGGGTACTCGAACTCATGCTTCAATCCTTTTTTTGATGAACAACCAGCAGCCAGCCAGCGGATCCGGAGCCTTGGCCGTTGTTTCGAAGAGGGGTCATTATTGTAGGAAGGCGCGGCCAGGTCAAAGCTTACGTTGAGCCACCGCCGTAGTGATCAGACGTTCAGCGCCATGCCCTTCATAAAGTGTCTGAACGGGTGCGTCGATCTCGATGCCGTCCTGGATCGCCCGGTCGAACGTATCCAGTCAGGGCCAAGAGGCTGAGCAGCGCTCAGGGACCGGGTTCGTCCAGCAAACGGCTCAGATCGTGGCTGCGCGCGATCTAAGCTCAGTTGTTAGTCGGGGCTGGGCGAGTTGGAAGCTTGATGTCCATTTCCTTAAGTTCGCGAGGATCAGGAGCGCCTTCGGTATTCATGCCCTTGAAGTCTTCGCCCACGCCTAACTTTTTCTTGATTATGGCTTTGTTGAGTTTGCTTTGATCGGCTTTTAGCCCCTTGTTGGTAGCGTCCGAATTTGCCTTGGGGTCGGGGCCAAGAGCGTTGCTGCGTTTCAGTTTTTTGCCCGTACCGTCGCTGGCGTTGCTGGGATCCTTTTTGGGCGGAGTATCCGGCGTGGTAGTGCCGTTCTGGTTCGTAAGCGTCGTCGGCTTCTTAGGAGTATCGGACTTGATCGCAGTCTTGTTCGTGCTGTCACCGGTATCCTGCGCCTTGCTCTTGGGCTCGTTAGATTTGCCATTATTGGCGTTGTTGCTGTTGGCCGGTTTGGATTTTGGACCCGTGCCATCGACCCCCGGAGAGTCGCTTGCCGGCTTCTGATTAACCTTCTTGGCCCTGGACGATTCGGTATCTTGCATGTAGCCAGGTTTCTTGTTCTGGGCATCGGTTTTCGCGACCGATGTCTTGTTCGTGCTGTCACCGGTATCCTGCACCTTGCTGTTCGGCTTGTTAGCACTGTTGTTGTTGTCGACGACAGATGCTTGCTTCGGCTCATTGCCCACCGACGGCTTGTTGCCGCCGCTGCCGTTATCCTTGGTGCCGCTGCTGTTCTTCTTGTTCATGGCCGCGTCAAGCCGGGCCTTGTCGTCCTTGAGCGACTGGATGGTTTTTTCCTTATCGGTCTTCTCCGTAGCTTGTTCTTCTGCTGTTTTGGGCTTTTGCGGCTTATTGGCGTCGTTATCGAGCGAGGACTTCTTGTCCGGCAGATCGTCCGTCGTCTTGTTCTTCGCTTCGTCAGGCGAGGTATCCGAAGTCTTCTTGGCGGGGATGTCGTCGGTTGTCTTGCTGCCTTTCTTGGGCTCTTCTTCACCCTTGTGGACGACATCGATACCGACATTGACGCTGTAGCCGGTATCTACATCGGCAGACTTCTTGCGGTTCTCGACCTTGCCCTCAAGCGTGGTGCCGTCCTTTGACTTGAGGTCGGCCTCCTGATTGATGATTGTTCCACCCTTGATGTTGATGCTGCCACCGGACTTGATTGTTGCCGTTGTACTCTTCTCCTGATTGCTACCCTCGGCCTGGAAATTGACGCCGCCCGACTGTGACTCCTTTGAAAGCTCTACACTCGCCTGCATGCTCAGGGAAGAACTCTTCGTGGTATCGGTGACTTCCGTCATTTTCACCGTGCCTTTGGCTTCGATAGTGGTATCTTTCTGGGTGTTGATATCGGTGCCTTCCAGGGTCACATCCTTGCCGGCGGAAACATTCAAGCCGCCGCCCGATCTGATCTTGACCACGGTATTGGTGGTTGATGAATCGGAACCGGTGTTGAAGCCACCCGACGCGCCGCCTTCTACGCCTTCGCCGCTGGCCTTGAAGTTCAAACTGGCATTGAAGCCGTCGGTGTTCCCGCCGGTCGTGCTCTTGGCGGCCTCAAACTTTACGCTGCCATCGGTGGACTGGATATTCACGTCCTTGCCGGCGCCGATATCGGTGCCTTCAAAGCGCGTATCGCCCTGAGTCTTGATAGTGATGTTACCGCCTGCATTCAAGCCCCCGGCTTTGGATGTGGTGCTGTCGGCCGACGCCTTGTCCTGGGAATAAGACCCGCTACCTTCCACCTTGCCTCCCGATACCGCTATGCCACCTTTAATTTCGCCTTCGCCGTTATTGCCGCTTGAACTTTGTGTGGTCGTATCCTTTGCCGCCTGATAGTCAAGCGTCTTGGCTTCCAGAGTGATGTCCTTGCCGGCTTCAAACTGGGTACCGATCAAGGTGGTGCTTTCGGTGGTCTTCGAGCTGATGCTGCCGCCGGCCTTGTAACGCGAGGTAATGGTGCTGGTCGTCTCCTGTTTGTCGGAAGAACTCTCATAGGTAAACTTGGCCTTGACCCCGGCGCTGGCATCGGCTTCGGCATTGGCGCCGACATCCTTTCCCCCGGCGCCGGCGCTGGCCCCGGCACTGGCCCCGGCATTGGCGTCAGCATAAACACCGAGTCGACCATCCATCGATTCGGAGGATTCATTCTTCCAGGCCTTATCGACCGCGGCGATTTCCTTGAGCGTTGTGGCACTCTGGTCGATGTTGCCGCCGGCTTCCAGTTGCGTGCCCTGATCGGTGATGGTGTTGGTGGCCTTACGGGTTAGATTGCCGCCTGACTTGAAGGTCGACACCACATTGGTCACGCTGCCTTCTTCACTGCTGTTTTTCTCGTTGGCTGTGCGCAGGCCGACGCTGACTTCAGCTTTCGCTTCCGTCTCGGCTTTGGCGCCCGCACCCATGCTACCGGTACCTGCCTTGGCTTCCGCCGAGGCATCGGCGGAGGATTCACCCGAGAGATAAAGACCCGTCGTCAGCTTTGAACTGCTGCTCTTTGAGTAGCTGGTGTCCTGTGCCGCCAGATTGGTGATGTCCTTGGCTTCGATGTTCATGTCGCCGCCGGATTCGACATTGGCGCCGACAAACCTGGCCTCTTCCTTGGCCTTGATGCTCAAGTTGCCACCCGATTTGATGCTGGAGGAGGTGTGGGTAACGGTTTCACTTTCTTCGGTCGATTTTTCCAGTCGAGCCCCGAGCGTTACCGTGGAATCCGCCCCGGCATGAGATTCCGCACCTGCCGCGGCATTCGGGGTCATGCCGGTTGCACCGGCATTGGCCCCGGCATTGGCTTCGGCTTTGCTGTCGGTGTAGATGCCAATCTTGGTCGTGGTGGTCTCGGTTTTTGACCATTCCACGTTGCGCCCGGCCAGCACTTCAACATTCTTGGCATCCATCGAGAGATCGCCACCGGCCTCGATATTGGAACCCTGAACAGTAATCTTGTCCTTGGCCGTCATGTTCAAATTGCCGCCGATCTTCAGGTTGGAGGCGACGCTGGTGGATTTGTAGCTTTCTTCTTTCTTGACTGTGGTTGAGGCCAGATTGAACTCGGATGACTCGCCCGTTTCGGCCGAGGCCTTGGCTTCGGCCGCAGCGGAAGCCTTCTGCTTGCTGGATTCGGCCTTGGACTCGGCTTCCTTCTTCGATGTGGTTTCGCTGCCCGTACTCAGGAAGGTCGTCGTTTCGGTTCTGGTCGTAGTGTGTTCTTCATCGAGACCATCGAGCACCTTGATCGACTTGGCATCCAGAGCGGCATTGCCGGCAATCGTCAGGTCTGAACCCTGCAGGGTCATGTCCCCCGTCGATTTGACATTGGCGTTGCCGCCCACATCCAGCGTCGAGCCAAAATTGGTACCGACGAATTTGTCGGTGATTTTCTTTTCCGTGCCATACACGCCGCCGCCCACGCCGACGCCGGTTGTCTGGCTTTCGGTATGCGTCGTGGTCTTGTCCTGGCGGGCCAGGATGTTGAAGTCGCCACCGGTATTGACGTCGAGGTCACCGCCCACCGTGGTCTTGGTTCCGGCCAGCGTGGTGTCACCGCCGCTCTTGAGCGTCAGCTTGCCGCCGACACCGAGCGTGGAGCCGATATTCTTCTCGGTCGTGGTCGTGGAGGTTTCCTGCGAACTGTAGAGCATCCCTCCATCCACCGAGGAACGCGTTGTTCGCGTTGTCTTGTCGACGATGGTATCGAAGGTGATATTCTTGCCGGCATCGAGGCTGGCATCGCCTGCGGCAGAGACATTGGCGCCGATGACCGTGATGTTTTCCTTGGCCTTGAGGTTCAAATCGCCGGTGGCGATGATACCGCCGGTTTTGCCGATGATGGTGTTGTATTCTTCGCCGTTCTTGCCGCCATCCCCTTCGACGTCGGTCTTGTTGATGATGCTGCCTGTCGTCGAGGTCAGGCTGACATTGCCGCCCTTGATGGTGCCGCTGGTATTGGTAATATCGCCTTTGGAGGTGATATTGAGGGTTTTGCTGCCCTCAATGGTTCCGCCTGTATTGGTCAGGCTGGTCAGGTCCATATTCATATCGGTGGCGGCGATGACGGCGCCGCTTTCGATGGCGTCACGCGTGCTGGCCGCCAGATAGACCACCGGTGCAAGCACCTTCTGCCCGTCTACCGTGACCTCAACCATCCAGACGATATCATGGGTCAGGTTGGCGAGTTGTTCTGCGGTAGGCGCTGTGCCGTACTTGAGATTTTGCCGCTTGCCTTCGTCAATCGCCTGATCCATCAGTCGTTTTATCTGGTCGGCTTCACTGGTGTTGCCTTTGAGCAGATTGCTGCCGACCTGATCAACGAGTTGCTGCCGGATCAGGTAAGCCTCGTAGTTGGCATCGCCCAGCTTCTTGATGACGTTATCCGGGTTGTAGCCATAACGTTTCTCCATGTAGTCCGAGCCGACAAAATTTGAGCCGACGTTGAACAGCGGGTTCGTCTCAACAAGGTATCTGGCGCCCGGCGACTTGTTCGTCACGAAATAGCCGTTGGGGTTGCTGGGCAGGGTAATCACCAGGCCGCCAAAACTGATCGCCGGCGCGCCATTGACGCCCGTTGTTCCAGCTACGCCTGAGCCCGTCGATGTGCCCGTGGCCGCACCGCTCAAGGATGAACTGCTGGCGCCCGTCTGCCCGAGCGCGCTGGTGGATGCGCTCTTTTTCGAGCCCTCATTGACCAGAGCGAAGCCGCCCGCATTCAGCGTGGTCGCAAAGATGCCGGCGCCGATACTCGATACCCTGTATTCGTCAGTCTTGTAAGCGCCCGAGTCATTCCGGGTCACATGGTCGTCGTACGTTTCGGGCCCGAGTGCAATCCAGTGGGTATAGACTTCCCAGGTTTGCTTCCAGGTCTGTTTATGCAGCGACAGGTCATTATTGGTAAAGGTCCCGCCGTTGCCGGTCAGGCTGACCGTGCTTCCTGACAAAATGCCGCCGGTGTTGTAGCCCGCGTCGAACCCTTTGATCGTGAGGGTGTTGGCGGCGATGATCTGCGGCTTGTAGCTCGGGGCGCCGCCAACGAAGTATTGATTGGCTATGCCATCTCTATGGTAGTACTCGGTCCGGTAATCATCGGGGAAATCGTACCAGTTACGGGTCGAATCATGCACATTGCCGCCCCATGCAACGGCGCCCCAGGCCCGGGTATCGCCGCCGACCACTTCGTTGCGGAAGGTGTTGGCATCGATGGTGATATTTCTGCCTGCCGTGACATTGTTGTAATTCCTGAATAGATTGGCGGTGATGCTGATGTCCTGATCCGAATCGATGGTGCCGGTGCCCGTCGAGTTGGTGAACGTGCCCGCCGTTGCGGTGGCCGTAAGCAGCTTGCCGGCGTACAGCGCGCCGCTATTGGTGATATTGCCGGTAGTCGCCGTCAAGGTCAGGTTATTGAGTGCCGAAAAGCCGCCGGTGCTGGTATTGGTGATGGACGGGGCAGAAAAGCCCAGGTTGCCGCCTGAGTGGACCGCGCCGTTATTCGAAAAGCTGTTAGCCAGAGTAATGCTGGCGGTACCTGTGCCTGACGTGGCCGCGACGATGCGGGACGTTGTCCCACCAAAGCTCAGCGTATTGGCAGTCAGGCTCATGTCCGCGCTTGAACTGATCATGCCGCCAGTGTCGACCGTCAGGGCATTGGTGTTAACGCTCATGCTGCCGCCCAGCATCAGACCGCTGCCGCCGACGGTAATATCGACGCCCTTGCCGCCGTCTATCCCTTTTATATCCATGAGCCCACCGGATTGCATGCGTGCGGTGTTGCTCAGCGTGTAGCTGGCCGCTGTGCCGCGCACGGTTAGCGCGCCGGTAGTCAGTAGCTCGTTGCTGTTGGTGAGCGAACTGGCCAGGTTAAGTGTCGCCGCGCCCTTCGATTGCAGCGTGCCGCTATTGCTGATGGCGGCGGCCGTGATCGTGCCGCTCCCCGCGCTGTCGTTGGCCAGCGTAAAGGTGCCGGAATTGGTGACTGAGCCACTGACGTCCAACGTACTGGCTCCGGCGCCGCCCTGGAGGGTTCCGGCATTGTCAAGACGGCTCAGGGTAAAAGCCAGCTTGTCGCCGAGAATGTTTGCGCTCGCCTTATTGTCCAGAACCACGGCGCTGCCGCCCAGGGTCAAGGTGTCGCCAGCAACACTGCCCGCTTGCAAATAGCCGCTTGCGTTATTGGTCAGCGTTAGCCCGGAACCGGTTGAGTTGAAGCTCAGGCTTTTTGCGGCGACGATCTTGCTGGCATTGGTGAGGGTGCTGCCGGACAGATTCAGCGTCAGGTTTTTGGCCGACTGGATGACGCCGCTGCCGCTATTGCTGAGCGTGGCCACGTTCAGGGTGCCGTTGCTGCTGGCGCTATCGGAGACAATGAGGGCGCCGCTATTGGCGAGTGCGCCGCTGGTGGTGATGGTGGCGCCCTGGGTGGCCTGCAAGGTGCCGGCGCTGGTATTGCTCAGGCTGGCCGAACTGCTGGACAGCGTCGTCTTGGCCAGCAGCGTACCGCTATTGCTCAGGCCATTGCCGATCACCAGCGTCATTCCGGCATTCGACTGGAGCGTGCCGCTGTTGTTCAGGCTGGCGACGGTGAGGCTGTCGGTGTTGCCCAGTAGCGTGCCGGACTGGGTGTCAAACGTTGCGTTGCTGCCGGTCACGGTGAGGGCATTACCGGCCTGGATCACCCCCGGACTGGTATTGGTGATCGCCAGCGCGGAAGCCCCGGCGCTGACGCTGAGGTCGGTGGTGGCGAGCAGTTTTCCGCTGTTGGCGAGCGTAGTGCTGAGGTTGAACACCAGATTTTCCAGGGACTGCAAGGTGCCGCTGTTGGTGAGCGAAGCGAGCGTGAAGGTGCCCGACTGTCCGGCGCTGTTCGAGGCGATGAAGTTGCCGGCGTTGGTCAGGCTGGTGGCCGCGAGCGTGGTGCCGGTGGTGCCCTGAACGGTCCCGCCGGACTGATTGGTGACGCTGGCGGCCTTGGCGGTGATACGGCCATCGGCGATCAGGGTGCCGGTGCCCGTGTTGATCAGGTTTTCGCTGCTGCCGTTGGTCTTGTCGGCGAGGTCCAGCGTGGTTTTGGCGTGCACCGTGCCGCTATTGGTGAGCGTGCCATTGACGCGAGCGGTGACGCTGCCCAGGTCGGAGCTTATCGTCCCGGCGTTGGTCAGGCCATTGCCTGCCGTTAGCGCGAGGTTGCCGGTGGTGGTCTGAACACCTTGCCCGGCACCGGCGCTGGTGCTGAGCAGGCCGCCGCTGGCGGTCAGGCTCATGTTGCCG
>CAIVZW010000496.1 GCA_903910495.1 uncultured beta proteobacterium | reverse complement strand
TCATCACCGCCTGACGCCGATCGAGGCCGCCCGTCTGGGTAAATCTGTTGAGGAATACCGTTTGTTCTGGCTGGAAGACCCGACTCCGGCTGAAAACCAGGAGGCATTCCGGCTGATTCGTCAGCATACCGTTACCCCGATCGCCGTCGGTGAGGTTTTCAATACCATCTGGGATTGCAAGCAACTGATCGAAGAGCAGTTAATCGACTACATCCGCATGACCGTTGCCCATTCCGGCGGACTGACTCACCTGCGCCGGATCGCTGATTTCGCCGCCATGTACCAGGTGCGAACGGGTTCACACGGACCATCCGATCTCTCGCCGGTATGCATGGGTGCGGCGCTGCACTTTGATCTGTGGGCACCAAATTTCGGCATGCAGGAATACATGGGTTACCACGAGCAGACGATGGAGGTGTTCCAGTGTGGCTGGAGTTTCAAGGATGGCTTCATGCATCCGGGGGACAAACCCGGCATCGGCGTCGAGATCGACGAGAAGCTGGCTGCGAGGTACCCCTATGAAGCGGCCTATCTACCCGTCGCCCGTCTTGAAGACGGCACGCTGTGGAACTGGTAAGCGTCATTTAATTCAGCCCGGACAGGACTCCGGGCTCACACCCATGACCCAGCGTTGGAGCAAGCCGGATGGCACGCATTCCTTTTGAAACAGTGCAGCACGTCGTTACCGAAGCCTTCGTCAAGGCCGGCATGAATGAGCAGGAGGCCTCTTTCTGCGCCCGTGTCCATACCGAATCAAGTTGCGATGGCATTTACTCGCATGGTTTGAACCGGGTGGCACGTTTTGTCGATTACCTGAAGCGAGGCTGGGTCGATCCGAACGCCAAACCATCGCTGGTCAAGAAACTCGGTGTCATTGAAATTTATGATGGTAATCGCGGCCCCGGCATCCTCAACGCATTTCATGCCACTGACCGTGCCATAGCCATTGCGGCCGGGCAGGGGATGGGTGTCGTGACGCTGCGCAATACCACGCACTGGATGCGTGGCGGCACTTACGGCTGGTATGCCGCCGACAAGGGTTATGTGGCGATCAGTTGGACGAACACTGAATCGTGCATGCCGTCCTGGGGAGGCAAGAATACACGCCTGGGCAATAACCCGTTCGTGATGGCCGTTCCACGCAAAAAAGGTCATATCGTTCTGGATATGGCCATGTCGCAGTATTCATACGGCAAGCTGCAGGTGACCCGCCTCAAGGGGGCGACGTTGCCATTCCCGGGCGGATTCGACAAGGAAGGCAATCTGACCTCCGAGCCTGGCCCGATCGAAGAATCCATGCGCATTCTGCCGATGGGCTACTGGAAGGGATCCGGATTTTCCATCCTGCTCGATACGCTGGCGGCCGTGTTATCCGAAGGTTTGGCAACCAGCGAGATCGACCAGATCAAGCAGGGCAGTTGTACCGGTTGTTCGCAGGTCATCATGGTCTTCGATCCGCGTCAACTGGGGGGCGAAGAATTTACCGACAAGGTAGCCGATAGCGTCGTCGATTACGTGAATTCATCCACGCCTGCCGAAAACAACCGCGAGGTACTCTATCCGGGCGAGTCGACAGCGCGCATCCGCAAGGAACATCGGGCCAACGGCATTCTCGTTGATGAGGGTGTCTGGGCTGAAGTGCTATCTCTGGCTGGCCGGGGAACCTGAACGAAACTATCCACCGGGTTAACGTCAGCGTCAGTCCTTGTCAAGTCGCGACCTGACGAATCAGGCCGACTCGAAAACATCGGGAAAACGGGCAGCAATATTGGGCAGTGAAATGATGATTTCCCGCAGGTGGCTGCGGGGTGCAGCGGCCGCCGCAG